>JBKPQV010000631.1:0-8313 GCA_046734235.1 Acidobacteriota bacterium | reverse complement strand
CTCGCTTCCTTATCTTCGAACCAAGAAAGAAAAGATGGGCCACGCTCTAACGCTTCAAGGTTTGGAAACCGAAATCAATCCAACCAGTGAATCATTTTGTGAAATTTCGTGTGATTTAGTGGATCTTCTTTCTGATCCGGGACGACAAGTATCCACGAAATCACACGCAAAAACACGAAGCTTAGTATCGGACCAACAGGCGTACGAAGGATTCGAGTTTGCCAGCATTGAGGAAGCAATTAGTGAGCTTCAAGCTGGACGAATGATCGTCGTAGTTGACGATGAAGATCGCGAGAACGAGGGTGACCTGACAATGGCTGCTGAGATGATCACCCCGGAGGCAGTCAACTTCATGGCGACACATGGCAGAGGTTTAATTTGTGTGGCGATGACTGGTGAACGACTTCAGGAGTTAGAAATCGATTCGATGGCTCCCGCAAATAGTGCTTTGGGTGGTACTGCCTTCACGGTGTCTATCGACGTAAAAGGAGACGATGTCTCGACGGGGATCTCGGCTTACGATCGAGCAAAAACAATTGTCTCTTTGGTTGATCAAAACAGTCAGCCTGAAGACTTCGCACGACCCGGACATGTTTTTCCACTCCGTGCCTGCGCTGGTGGAGTGCTCGATCGTCGTGGACAGACTGAGGCGGCCGTCGATCTGTCAGTCCTCGCAGGACTTCAACCGGCGGGAGTGATCTGCGAAATCGTGAACGATGATGGCACCATGGCTCGCGTGCCTGATCTCATTAAATTTTGCAGGAAACATGACCTGCTAATGGTCACTGTTGCCGAGTTGGCCCGTTATCGATTCGATCACGAAGTACTGGGAGTTGAGGAAGAGAGCGCTCAAGTGTTGGGAGCGCAGGCGTCCTCGCCTGCACACCTTAGCTACGTTGCGCCATGTCTGTATGCGGGATACCTAATATGATCTACACAAACTCCGTCGCCCGAGCTCTTCGCTACTATCCCGACAAAACTGCATTTGCATCCTATGGAAAGCAGGTGAGCTTTCGAGAGCTCCACGAACGAGTTGGCAAGATCGCTGCAACGCTAACCAAACACGGTTTCAAGCAAGGCGATCGATTGGCGATTTTGTTGCCAAATGAAACCGAATTCATTGAACTGATCTACGCCTGTGCCTGGCTCGGGCTGATCGTCGTTCCACTGAATACAAGACTATCCACGCAGGAGATCGATCACGTATTGGTTGACGCCTCTCCGCACGGCATAGTTAGACACTCGACTTTGCCTGTTCCGACTGTGCAACTTCCGTGGGAATTGGTTCTCGACCAGGAACCATTGGACCAAACAAACGGACCTTATCCAGAAATTGTCTACGATCCTGACGCAGTATCCGCTTTGATCTACACCAGCGGAACAACCGGTCTTCCGAAGGGGGTAGCGCTGACTCACGCGAACATTCTCGCGAATATGGATCACGTGAACTACTGGATGCACTACAGAGAGGGTGGAACATATCTCCACGCCGCGCCGATATTTCACATTGCAGACTTTCCCTTCATGTTTGCATCGCCGGCTTTCGGGACCTGTCAGGCAACGATTCCAAAGTTCAGTCCGCAAACATTCTGCGAGACTGTGGAGCGCGAACGTGTAACGCACACCGTAGTTGTGCCAACGATGCTGAATATTTTGACGAAGTTTGAGGACCTGAAGAAGTACGACCTGTCGAGTCTCGAACGGCTTGGATATGGAGGTTCTCCGGTCGCGCCTGATTTGATTCATCGAGTGAGAGAACTTCTTCCCAACGTTGAACTGATTCAGGTGTACGGATTGAGTGAGACCGGCTTTCTAACTGGTTTGCAGAATGATGAACACACCGAGGAGCGATTGACGTCGTGCGGTCGCACCTGTCCAGGGATCGAGGTACTGGTTGTTGATGAATCAGGCAAAGAAGTTGAGCAAGGACAACCAGGTGAATTGGTTGTGCGAGGCGCAAACGTAATGCGTGGTTATTGGAACAATCCGAGTGAAACTGAGAAATCATTTCGTGATGGCATGTTTCGCACGGGTGACATCGGATATCAGGATGCAGACGGTTTTTTCTTCATCATGGATCGCAAAAAGGACATGATCGTTAGTGGCGGTGAGAATGTTTACTCCGCTGAGGTTGAGGCTGTGATCTATCAACATCCCTCGGTGCTTGAGGCAGCAGTATTTGGAATACCTGATCCGCAATGGGGAGAACTGGTGATGGCGATCGTCACACTGAAGCCCGGCACGACACTCACCGCAGAGGAACTAAGTACGTTCTGTAAAAAATCGCTGGCCCACTACAAGGTGCCACGTCGAATTGAGTTCAGTGAAAGTGAACTACCTAAGAGCGGTTCGGGAAAGATACTCAAGCGAGTGTTGCGTGAGAACTTTTGGAGTCATGAGGAACGCAGCGTCGCGTGAGTTCCTCTGAAGTATTCAAGCCTTCCCGAACCCGTAGTGTCCGATATGCTTTAGCTTGTCGGCGTGGCGCAATTAAGACTCTGTGTTTGTACAACGCCGACAAGCTAAAGAGGCTTTTGCAAAAATCGACGAATGTTCCAAGACGCGAAATCGAATAAATTATTGGGATTGCGGTCTCATTCTCACCTGGTTTCAACTAGGTGAGCAGGCGCCTCGGTGAAACCTGAACCGGTTCAACGGTTTTCTGCACCAATCGATTCAAGACATGAAAGAATCTATGCCTCTTTATCGCTCTGTAACCGCAAACTGATGAATAGCGGAGAAACGCAAACCGTTAAAACGGTTCCGGGAGCAATTCCGTCGTCGGTTCACCTAGTTAAAACTAGGTGAGAATGAAACTGATACCAGCTGCGAAAATAAGGAACTCTCATGCGCAGAGTCGATTTTTGCAAGAGGCTCTAAAGCATATGGGACACTACGGGGCTCCGTTGAAGTATTCGAGTCTTCCTCGCTCCGTAGGAGCGAAATGTTTATAGCTTAGTGCTGTGCTTTCACCCGCACTCCGTAGGAGTGCAATGTGTCTCGTGACCTGAAACTCAGCTTTCGGGCTACGTCTGAAAAGGTGGGGTAAACAGTTAGCACTGCACATGGCGCTCCTCAGGAGCGCGAAGGTTGTGGGCTGTTGATGCTATAAACATGTCGCTCCTCTGGAGCGAATCATTTGCTGGGCAGTTCCCGAGTTGTCGGAAGTCGACTTAGGGCAGTAGCCCGGCTATGAAGGTTGGCTTGACTCCGCAGTTAGAAACACTGAGTGGTTATTTGGCATCGAACACAATCTTCAACGGCTTCATACACGCAACCAGAATAATTGCCAGAGCTGCCACTAAAGCAATCACTATGTATCCATCGCTGTACGCGAGCGTGTACGCTTGAACCTTAACTTGCCCTCCCAATACTAACGCAGCTCGAGTTTGGGCTTCTTCAGTGCCGGCAGAATTAGGAAATAGGCCGTGCGCGGTTCCAGCCAGGCGTTCGGAAGTGAGCCAGTGACCGTTGTCGATGTGCAGGCCAATGATGTTCGAATGAAATTGTTCACGGACTGAAATTAAGTGCGACATGACTGCCGTACCGAGTTGACCACCTAACAAGCGAACGCAATGTATGAACGACGAGTAGGTCAATAGGTTTATTGGATTGTCCAGCGCTTTCATCGCAAACGAGTTTTGTATGATCGATCCGACCAGGGCAGTGAAGCCCATCCCAAGTCCAAGCCCGAGCACGATCTGAGTGACAAAGAAATTGTCACCAGCCCAAGCGCTGGTTACTTTTGCATTCAGCAAACCAGCAACTGCGACAATCGCAAAACCTGTTGCAAGCACTAATCGATTATCAAATCGTTTCATCAAACGTGCAGCGACTAATCCCGAGATAACGAGTGAGGGGATAAGCCAGAGCAACACGTAGCCTGTTTGAAGCGGGCGATACTGTTGCGTAATGCCGAGAACTCCCGGAAGCAGAGAAGCGATCGCCAGGATCACAAAACGGAAAGAGAAGAGCACGGCGGCAAGAAGGAAGGTGTTGCGATTAACGAGGAAGATCGGATTCACCATCGGGTTGGGTGAGAACCACCTTCGAACTATTGCCACGACAAATAGAAAAGCAGCCGTCGACAACAGCGCGACAATCACACCTGAACTCAACCAATCAAGACGTTCGCCCTGGTCCAACGCACCATAAAGCAAACTCAGCGCAAGGCTGCCGTACAGAAAACCTCGCCAACTAAGCGCGGGCTTTGGCCCTTCACGTTTTGGCGGATTGGGAATGGCCAGGTAAATGCAGAACATCATCGGCAGCGTTAAGATAACACTCTGCCAAAAGATCCAGTGCCACGAGAGATGTTCGGTGTACCAGGCAACTAGTGGCGTGCCAACGCTTGTAGCGCCGATGATATCCATCGCATAGACACCAATCCCGTAGATCACGTAGCGCATTGGCAAAGCTCGGAGTGCGTAACTAAGAGTGAGCGGATAGAAAGTGCCAGACGCGAGTCCGCTAATTACCTGTAAGCAGATCATCACCTTCAAGCTGGGTGAGAAGGGAAGCAGGATCGAACAGACTGTGAAAATGGTTGCTGCACAGAGAAGCACACGTCGCGCTCCCAACATGGCACCAACGAAAACTGAAAATGGGCCAATGAACATCACGGCCATGTTATAGGACGTTGAGATCCAACTCGCTTCATCGAATCCAAAGCCCATCGCGCCGCGCAGGTCAGGAAGTCCAACGCTAATCATGCGGCCGTTCAAAGTGACGATGCCGGCACCGAGAAACACGCCAAGAGTTCCAACATAGGGGTTTTGATTTAATGAAGCGAAGAGCTTCACTAAATCGAACGACTCTAGTGTTTCCACTCGTTGACTCATGTTACCTTCTGCTTCTCCGCGTCTCTGCGTTCTTTGCGTCTCTGCGTTGATCTCTACTACGTGACAGACTCTCGACGCAGAGACCGCAGAGACGCGGAGAGATGATTTGTCAACCTTTTCCCCGGCTGTTGGTCCTGATCTCCGCAATCACAGACATCCCGGGGCGAAGCTTCTCAGCCAGACCCTGATTCGAATCGATGACGATCTTTACCGGAATACGTTGAACGATTTTCGTGTAGTTTCCAGTCGCGTTGTCAGGCGGCAATAACGCGAACTGCGAACCGCTTGCCGGCGCGACTTCTTCTACGTGTCCTTTCAAAACGACTCCCGGAAATGAATCCACAGTAATCTCCGCAGCATCTCCTTTCGACACGTTAGTCAATTGTGTCTCTTTGTAATTTGCCTGCACCCAGATCGTGTTTTCGACTAGCGAGATCACTTGAGTCCCAGGTGAAACAAGCTGTCCAATCCTCACCTTACGTTCGCCCACAATCCCATCGGTTGGAGCAAAGATCTTTGTGTAATCAAGATTCGTCTGTGCAACTTTCAGCGACTCCTGTTTCGCGTTGAGATCTGCCTCCAGTTGTAACTGTTGCGCGTCAAGTACTGAACGTTGTTTGATTTGCGCATCAACCTCTGCTGATTTACCAGAGAACCCTGCGCGTGCGCGTTGCTGTTCCGACTCGCGCAGCGAAACCTGGGCACGTGCTTTTGCGAGCTCAGCGCGACGACTCTCGACCAATGCACGGGTCTGTACGAGCTCTGCTCTCCGACTGTCGAGAATTGCAGCGAAACGCTCTTGATCCGCAACCACCTGTTCAACTTTCTGTTTTGTTGTCGAGCCTAATTCAAGTAGTGCTTCGTAGCGTTTTTTTTCCAACGATGTTCGTTCTGCGTCGGCTTGTGCTGCATTAACTGCTGCTTGTGCGTCGGGGATTTTCGCTTGTGCCGCATCAACTGCAGCTTGCGCATTGGCTATGTCAGCCTTTGCAGCTTCGATTGCAGCGCCGGCCTGTGCAATCTCCGCACTTGCCGCTTGTATTCCGGCCTGTGCCTGCACTATTCGCGAACTCTGTAAATCTTTTTGCTTCGCATTGTTTTCTAAGGCAGCCTGGGAAGCGGCGACGCCTGCCTCAGCTTGCGCGACCTGTGCTTTAAAGTCGTCGTCCTTTAACTGGACTAGCAAGTCACCAGCTTTCACACGCTGATAATCACTAACTGCGACCTGGACCACAGTGCCTGACACCCGGGTGCTAAGAGGTGTGATGTCCGCTCGCAGAATTGCATCATCGGTTTTCTGTACCGATCTGCTTCCGACCCAGCCATTCCAACCACCGATGATTCCAAAAAGGATCAAGCCTGCGAGCGCGAGCACCAACGCCGGCACAAACCTTTTCAAGTTCAATTTAGCCTTTGCAGGAGTTTCATTTGCCGTTGTGACTTGAACTGGATTTGGCGTTGCCCCAGCACCGTTCGATTTAGACTCGGGTTCAATCTCAGTTTTCGCGGGAGGAGCACTGAGGGCCTTCACTGTGTCGACCTTGTCTTTTGCGTTTGGTCTACTTGTTTTCGTTTCCGGCATACCTATTTGTCCTCCCCTAGTGCTTTTTCATACTCAGCTTTGGCGATCCAAAAAGTCGACAACGCCTTTTGATACTCATTGGTTGCTTCAGCAAGTGATGCTTGGGACTTAAGCACATCCGAAAGCATCACCGCTTGAAACTTGTATTGTCCGGTACTGACGCGGAGATTTTCCTTCGCCGACTCTTCACCGAGTTTGGCCACATGAAGAGCCTGGGCGCTGAGTTGTAACTTTCGCAACTTGTCACCGACATCTACCAGAACCTGATCTTCTGTTTCCTTGAGGCCGTTTTTAGCCTGCTCAATGGTATTGTCAATTGCCGCAAGCTCGTGCTTTTTTCGACCCCAATCGAAAAACTCCCAACTGACTACGACGCCAACGTTTGCAAACTCTCTTGGAACCACTGATGGAAAATTACGCGGTGTAGCGTAAACAAAACCCAAACTCACATCTGGAATGTATTCTGACTTTTTTATGCGGCGAGCCAGGTTTGCCCGCTCGACAGACAACCGGCTTTGTTGCAACTCCGGTCGATGTTCGAGTGCGAGTTTTCTTGCAGCGGCAAGATTGGTTTCGACTGCTATGAAAGCTGGGGCATCGGTTACCTCAAACTCGTAACCGACCTCCCGCCCGATCAAGCTATTCAACTGCTCTTTCTGGGTGGCTAATTTGCTGCTCAAATCAAGTTCCTCGTATTGAGCCCGCGCGAGCCGTGTCTGCACGACGAGGTGATCTGCTTTGAGAGCAATTTGTTGTACGACGTAATCGCCCGTGACTTTGTCGAGTTCCTGATAAGACTTCACTGCCTGGTCCACACTGTTGAGGGCACTCTTCGTTTGCAGAATCGCGTAATAAGTTTTTTTCACCTGGTCGATCGTCTCGTTCTGCTGCTCACGCAGTTTTGCCTGGGCCATCTCACGCGAGAGCCGTTCTAGTTTGATGTTTAAGCCGATGCGGTACTGCTGGGAGAGCGGTTCAATTGCACTCGCAGCGAAAACAGCTGTGGGTTTGCGTTCCTGACTCAACAAAAAGAAGGGGCCAACACCAGGAAGCTGATCCGATACCAGGTTAGGAACCTTAATGTCGTTTTTTGCCAGGTTTCCTGAAATAAGTGTGTAAGCATGGAGCAATGGTAAACGCGACGTTTTTGCAACTGCGATCTCTTCGTCAGCTTTAGTAACTCCATACTGCGCAATTTTGATTGCGTGGTTGTTATGCAGGGCCAGCTCAATTGCCTGGTCGAGAGTGAGCGAGTCAGTTGAAGACAATGCCGATTGCGCTGAAACTCCCCTGTAAGCGGGCAAAAGGATCAAGGCAAGCACAAAAAGCGTTTTTGGTTTCATTAGTTTCTTCCAGCTCATACCCATGTCACTCACGAACGAATTCATACCTAGCTCGTCTCGGTCGGGGAACCTCTGAAACTCTTTCAGCAATAGGTCGGCCAGAGTGGGAACTGCAATTGCGGCGAGATTTATGTCGAAAATCTGAGGTTGCGGGGGTTATTGGGGACAAAGTGTCGGCTGTCTTGTCGAGACCCGTAAGCTCATCACCGACACTTCCGGCATATCTGTCATGCAATACGGAACAGGAGCGCAGCGACTGTGCCTAGTCTCTGCGCTCCTGCTCAGTAAGATTGCGCAGTCGCTTCGCTCCTGTTCTGTTTCTTGACCTTAGCCGCAATGTCTCTCGGTGTTGGTACGGTCATTGCTCGACGCTACCCGCTCGTACGGAGTTTCGATAGAAGAAGGGGTATCCGGGTTGAGGTCATTAACAAGAACAGCAGGCAGCGTATTGGTCCTCGTGGCGGTTTTATTCATACAAAGTGCGTACGCTCAGGTCGGAGCGGCCACAGCTTCTGACAATCAAAAAAGCGAAACAGGTAATTCGCAG
>JBKPQV010000630.1:0-14971 GCA_046734235.1 Acidobacteriota bacterium | reverse complement strand
ACACTCAGGTCAACTCGTCGGCAGCGTCAGATGTGTATAAGAGACAGCTAATAGACACCGTCCGATGCAATCTGGTTACCAGTTGGCGAGGATTTGGGTTGTAGTTCACTTGCGATAACATTGCGACCATAAAGGTCAATTAGGTAGGTACCTGTTAATACGGTGCGGAGAGTGGGAAAGGAAACTTAATCACAAAGTCACAAAGACATGAAAGCACAAACTTACAACCCTACCGACCAATTTTGAAATTTGTGTCTTAGTGTCTTAGCGTCTTTGAGTCTTTGTGGTTAGGACTTTCTCCTACGAGTTTCACATCGTCGGTGACAACACGTGGTCGCCATGACCGAATTTGGTCAGCGTTTTAGCCATCTTTGAACTTGGTTTTAACGACACAATGAAAAGCTACCGAAAAGAACTCTGGTTCAATGTGCCAACTCGTCGCTCCTTCATCAATATCACTTCCGAGGTTGAGTCTTGTCTGCGTGAGAGTGGTGTGACGGAAGGGCTGGTGCTTGTGAATGCAATGCACATAACTGCGTCAGTTTTCATTAACGACGATGAGAGTGGATTACATCACGACTACGAAGTCTTTTTAGAAAAACTGGCACCCCACGAACCCCTGACCAACTATCGGCACAATCTAACCGGCGAAGACAACGGCGATGCGCACATCAAACGCCAGTTAATGGGTCGGGAAGTTGTCGTCGCCATAACGAAAGGCAAACTCGATTTTGGCCCCTGGGAACAAATCTTCTATGGAGAGTTTGATGGTGGCAGGAAGAAGCGCGTTTTAGTCAAGATAATTGGTGAGTGAGGGATGCATACGACGAATGATCCGCCGATTACGCCGATTTGGATAATCTCGCCGAAGCGATGCCGTAATTCAAGCAGCAAATCGGCCTAATCCGCGTAATCGGCCGAAAATCCCTTCTAATCCTTATTTGGCACGGTCAAAAAAAATTTTTGCCCACCTGATCCCTTTTCTCACTTTTTTACGCATATCTGAACAAGGCGGATACATTCCGCTGAGACAAACATTGGAACCTTAGGAGGTGTTCCAATATGAATCACGGATATACCTATCAATCAACCCTTGCTGCGTCTGACGCTGTTCACTGGCGCATCGAGGACATTATCGGCGGAGAAAAGCGACTCGACTTCTCCAGGCCGTTCATGCCGGAATCGCTGGCTCGCGTGCAGGAGATATCGTTCCTGAGTGACGATGAAAAGAAGGTTTTGAACCAGATCCGTGGAAACACGTACCTGTGTATCTTCGGTCTCGTCGAAGAGTTCATCCTTCCTTTTGTCCTGGACCAGGCTCGACCGCAACTCCAGGGCGACGACTATCGTGCGCGAGCTCTTCTGCAGTTCGCCAGCGAAGAGGCGAAGCACATCCAACTCTTCAAACAGTTTCGCCAGGACTTCCGAAGTGGGTTTGGCACAGAATGTCCGGTGATTGGACCACCAGAAGCAATCGCCAGTGCCATATTGTCCCATGACGAGTTAGGCGTAGCGCTTACGACCCTTCATATTGAGTGGATGGTGCAGAGTCACTACGTTGATAGTGTTAAGGACGATCAGGATCTTGATCCGCAGTTCAAAAGCCTTCTGAAACATCACTGGCTCGAGGAAGTTCAACATGCAAAACTCGATACCTTGATGGTTGAAGCGATGGCCGCAAACCGGACTGAGGAAGAGATTCTACATGGCGTCGAAGAATACCTTGCGATCGGTGGTTTCATCGACGGTGGTTTAGCTCAGCAAGTTGAGTTCGACATGGCGAGCTTGATGAGCGCGACTGGTCGTTCCTTCAATGAACAAGAGAAGGAGGAGTTCAGGCAAATACAACGCCAGGCCAATCGTTGGACATATCTCGGAAGTGGTATGACTCATCCAAAGGTATTGGAAACGTTGGAGAGCTTGAATCCAAAGGCACGTAAACGGGTCGAGACTGTTTCGATCGCGTTCAGTTAATTTTCGACTTGTTGTGGAACGAATGTCCGGTGAACTTAGGTTTGCCGGACATTTCTTTTTCTTGCCGCGGAGCGGCCTCAGCATATAGCCCAGGGTGAAGCGAGGCTTTGCGGACGGAACCCTGGGATAGCATATTCGAAAACTAAGGCGTCCGGAACGGACGCGAGAAGGAGTGCGGCCCTGCGGGATTATTACATTACTAGGACCTATCCAGGATACACATCTATATTGTCACCTTCCTTCTCACTCGCGTCCTTTCAGGACGCTCTAAATTTATCTAATCGCTACCCAGGGTTCCGCTCGCAAAGCCTCGCTTCACCCTGGGCTATATGCTGACGCCGCTCCGCGGCGAAGGGAGCTCCTATCCCATTCGCGAACGGATTATTAAGTAACCGCAACACATCCGGAATCTGTGCGATACATGTGTAACACTCCTCGATTAATGTCGTTACCAAAACAGGAGTGTTACAAATGAAGCTTACTGAATTCTTGCTTGACGAAATGAACCGCGAAGTTGAACGTTCCCGCAGGGCTTTAATGGAGGTGCCGTCCGGAAAGTATCAGTGGAAACCGCATGAGAAATCGATGATTTTTGGCTACCTGGCAGACATGGTCGCGACGATGCCTATGTGGATCAAAATGCAGATCGACCAGGACGAACTTGACGTGGCACCCGAGGGCGGCTCGAAAGTAAAGCAGGCCCCAAAAGAAACAAGCGAAGCGTTGGTCAAGGGACTCGACGAAGCTTCGATGGCTGCCCGCGCAGCTCTCGAAAAGACTACGGACGACCATCTCAAGACCCCCTGGAAACTTCTGGCTCGCGGCAAGGTAGTGATGGAAGCACCACGCTATGAAATGATCCAGGACACGTTGAGCCACTGGTCACACCATCGAGGACAAATGACTGTCTATTTGCGGTTGCTGGATGAAAAGGTACCGGCGATCTTTGGACCATCGGCAGATGATCAGAGGTTTTTGTAGAAATTTCTTCTGCGTGTATTGCTGCTGTGTCTTAGGGAAATAGGACCTATAAGACCAATGGGACCTATTCAAAATAGGTCGTAGTGGTCTCATAGGTCCTATTTCCTTAAAACACAGCAGCATACACGCAAAGTTATTAGAAGCCGCACTACTCCTTTGTTTGCTCTTCGATCCTGGTCCGCAGTTGTTCCTCTTGCTTCTGAAGTTCTGGATTGAGTTCTCCACCGAAATCTTCAAACTCAAAGATTGGTCGAATATCGATATCGGATTCCGAGGACATCGGATTCGGACAACGCTTCACCCATTCAACTGCTTCTTCCATCGAGTTGACCTTCCAAATCCAATAACCGGCAACCAGTTCTTTTGTTTCCGCGAATGGACCATCGATAACTGTTCTCTTTGCGCCTGAGAATCTGACCCTTTTTGCCTTCGAGGTCGGCTGAAGACCTTCTCCTGCCAACATAATGCCGGCCTTTACTAATTCCTCATTGAATTTCATCATCTCTGTTAGCAACTGCTCGCTTGGCATGACGCCCGCTTCCGATTCTTTTGTCGCCTTTACCATCACCATTACACGCATTTCCGTTCTCTCCTCTTGATTATTAACAACCGGGCGCCTCTATTAACGCCAGTTTTTGTTCATATATGAATCGAACGATGACAGTCTGGATCGACAAGTTTGCAAATAAATTTCTTGTAGACTCAAAGTTGTTTCAGATTGTTGATTTCAGATTGCAGATTGGAGGTGATGTCGTCACAATCTGAAATCTGAAATCTACAATCTGAAATCGACCTGGCCGCTACAAATGATCGTTCACCTAATTGACGGCACCTACGAACTCTTTCGTCACTTCTATGGAGTTAGACGCTTCTCAAAAACAGATCCTCCGTTTGGCGCAGTTGGCGGAGTGCTGCGAGGCGTCCTTCAGCTCATCAATGATGGGGCGACGC
This sequence comes from Acidobacteriota bacterium, assembly GCA_046734235.1. GTDB lineage: Bacteria > Acidobacteriota > Blastocatellia > Pyrinomonadales > Pyrinomonadaceae > PSRF01. Next base: position 11,065 of record JBKPQV010000630.1, on the reverse strand, counting down.
ATGTCGGGGTAGCTACTGACCATGTGATCGAATCATTTCGCAACGGGCTTTGGCCAGGCTACAAAACGGGCGCGGGGATTGAGCCAGTGCTGCGCTCCCAGTTCGTTCCCCTTGAAGAATCATTATTGGCTATGGGAATAACCGTCTGGCCAATGGTAGAACTCGAAGCCGATGATGCCCTAGCTTCAGCCGCCTACCTCGCTGCCCAGGACGAACGTGCTGAAAAGATCTGTATTTGGACGCCCGATAAGGATCTAGCCCAATGCGTCGTAGACGATCGCATCGTCCAAGTTGACGGGCGACGAGGTGTAATTCGAAATGCCGAAGGCGTCCGAGCAAAGTTTGGTGTGCCACCTGAGTTAATAGCTGATTACCTTGCCCTCGTAGGTGATGCTGCCGATGGTTATCCCGGTATCGCTGGTTGCGGCGCCAAAACAGCTGCTTCCTGGTTGAGTCGATATGGTCCAATTGAAAACTTCCCAGCTGATGTACTAAAGGATAAACACCACGAGGCACTGCTGTTTAAGGACCTGGCTACGCTCCGGACCGACGCACCACTGTTTGATGACGTGGATGAATTGCGGTGGAATGGAGCGACAAAGGAGTTTGCGGCAGTTGCCAAGAAGATCGATGCTCCCGGACTTATCGCCAGGGTCCAGGCTTTGGAAAAGAAGATTCCGACGTGAAGAATTCAAATTTACGTAGATTTCTCTATTCGTCCTTCCGGTCGGCCATTCCATCCCAAAACTCTGGCATTCTTTGCGGACTCAGTCTAAACTACGCAACCAGCCTCAACCCTCAAACAGTTTCTCATTGTGAGGTGTCGGATGGATCGCGAAAAGAACCGGCGACGGGTTTCTTACACTCCCGAGAAATGGCGGGAGGTTGAACCTCAGGAGTGTGCCGTTCAGCTCCCAGCCTTCGATGCCGACTCGGGTAAAGCCAATCCAACAATACGTGAGCAAACCCTGATTTTGGACCTGCTCGGACGGATCAACTACAAAATCATTAGCGGCAAACGCGTTTATGTTGAAGTTGGCGGGATTGTTTATAAGACCTTGTACGGTGGGTACTGGCGCAGCGTATTCACCGGGTTGGAACACTACCTGCTGAGGTGTGAGCAAGTGTCGGATGCAGTTTGGTCTGACGACAGTGAATCAACACCAGTGGTAGACCTACCAATTGCTTACTCAAAAGAAGGGTGGACCGCCAGCGGACACTCCCTTTCGTTCATGTTGTCGCGAGACTAACGTCCCCTCAAAAAGCCCGATTCGGGACTTCAGTTGCATCCATCGAACGTACATACTGCTCAAACTCTTCCCTATCACCCTCGCCGAAAAGCATGCCGGGAATGTCGTTAATGACGACGTATTTGGGCAGGGCCACCTGAACTTCGCGGCTGGGGACTAACGAAGCATTACACTGGTTCTTACATTGCCAGTAATCGAATCTGATGGTAGGGGCAGTCGCGCCTACAGCGATGCTAAATGGCTCCCAGTGATGTTTACACACATCACATTGCAACACCGGCAACCAACCCTTCAAACTCACTCCTACTTGCTTCAGGTCGCGCTCCAGAGCGTTTCGATTCATGGCCGTTTCTCCTTGTATGGGGTGGGTGGATTTTAGCCGAGATGGTGCATGTGGGCCAAGGATTTTGCGAAGATTAAACAGGGCAGACTATCCACCGATTACGCCGATTACGCCGATTTCTTATTTGAATGGATTAAGACGCCTTCGTCAAAGTGTTTTAATCAGCGTAAGCGGTGGATGACTTCTTTAAACTGTTGGGTCTAAATTGTTCGCAAGACCCTGCCCAAACTTTCCAACAATCTAGATCCATCACTTTCGTTAAACGGCATTGGAGGGCGAATCTTTAGCACGTTGTGAAATGGTCCGTCCGTGCCAAGCAGGATTCCATCATCACGCAAACGATTTACGATCTCGTTCGCTGCTGTGGTTGCTGGTAACCGCTTTTCGAGATCTTCGACTAGTTCAACCCCCAGGAACATTCCGGAACCGCGAACATCGCCGACGAGTTCATACTGATTCATCATAGCCCGCAATTCACAAAGCATCTGTTCACCTACTCTATATCCATGCCCTTGAAGGTCCTCATCAAGTACCGTTTGCAATACTGTAATCCCGATCGCGCACGAAACATTGTTTCCCCCAAATGTGCTAAAGAATTCCATTCCGTTAGCGAACCGATCGGCAATCTCGCGAGTAGTTACCACCGCGCCAATCGGATGACCATTTCCGATTGGTTTACCAAGAACAACTATGTCAGGTGTCACGTTATAACGCTCGAAGCCCCAAAAATGAGTGCCGATTCGCCCGTAACCAGTCTGGACCTCGTCAGCGATGCAAACCCCTCCGGCACTTCGAACTGACTTGTACACTGTTGCCAAATATTCGTGAGGAAGAACAATTTGTCCGCCAACGCTTGGGAGTGATTCGGCAATGAAGCCACACAAACGCTGTTCGCCTAACTTCTCAATCACCTCATTGACGTGCCGGACATATTTGCCAACAGCATCGCCGTCATCAGTTCGATAAATGCCTCGGTACAAATCCGGTAGTGGAACCTTATGCACCCACGTCGGCGCACCCGATCCACCCGGCCCGTCGTGCTTGTACGGGCTGATATCGATCATCGTGTTGGTGTTGCCATGATACGCATGATCAAGAACGATTAGGTCTTCGGCACCTGTATATGTACGAGCCAGACGGAGTGCCAATTCGTTTGCTTCACTGCCCGAGTTGAGAAAGAAACAAACACACAACGATTCAGGCAAAGTCGAACTAAGAAGCTCCGCGAGTTGATTGATGAGGTCGTTGAGATAGCGAGTGTTTGTGTTAAGGATCGCCATCTGATCCTGACCCGCTCTGACAACTCGAGGATGACAATGACCCACATGGGCGACATTGTTGTACGCATCTAGATACTTACGCCCGGTTTCATCGAAGAGGTATTGCATCTCACCCCTGACGATTTTGACCGGGTTGCGATAGGCAATGCTCAGATTTTTACCGAGGAAACGTTGCCGACGCTCTAATGTTTTAGCTTTGTCCATTGGTTTGTAGACACCCCCGGCCTGATGCCGGGGGAGTTTCAATTTGTTAGCTAGAACAGTACACCTAAAGAATTTGGCGCTCCGCGCGGAGCAAATCAAGTGCTAAAACAAAGGTTCAATGTTAAGTGGAGTCATTAAACTCCTTGATCTCCTCCGCGCGGGAGCGCCACAATTTAAAAAGGGAAATTGCTAGTTTAGAAATTGAAACTCCACCGGCGTAAAGCCGGTGGTGTCGTACCTACCCTCAATTTATCGCACTCAACACTTCAATCGCCTTTCCAGGCTCAATCGCCAACAACCCTGGCAAGCTTCGCTGGATCGCGCTTTGACTGATATCGAGATACTCATTCTCCGGTTCTTGCCGCTGTTGATATGCGGCAAGGCACACACTCATGCACAAGCGCAGCAACACAAACCACCACAAGCACTCAAACTCGTCGCTATTCAATTGCCAGTCGTCGAGGTAACCATTGACAACTTGTTTGGCTACTACAAGAGGGTCTGCTTGATCAAGGACCAGATAAGCCATCGCGATTGAGAGTTCACCAACTCTATAACTGTGAACCATGTCGCCAAAATCTATGAGGCCAACGACCTCGTTTCCTTTAACAATCACGTTATAGTCGTTGGCATCGGCATGAATAATGCTGCGTGGAAGCCGAGTCAGTCTTGACCCTACAGATCTCTCAAACCTTTCGGCAAATTCATCGATTTGTAAAGCAACTTCATCTGACAACAAAGTTGAGTGTTGGTGTAGGACGCTTAATCCGGAAGCAAGGTCCCAATGAAATTGACGATGAAGCGCGACGTGATCAAAGTCCACCAACGACTGCGTCAACCGACCTATCTTCTTGCCCAGGTCAAAAAGAAGTTTTGCTGAATGCTTTGCAGATGCTAACGGCTGACCATCGATGTAAGAAATGAGACGAATTTGATGCGAAACCTTACCAGTCTGAACTTTTTCAATCGGTGCTCCTGATTTCGCCTTTATTAATCGGGGTGTAAAGGTGACTCTAGCCGCCAAATGTTCCAGGACTGCGTTTTGCGCCTCTAACAATGAACGTGTTTCCAGCGCGTTAGCAATTTTGAGGATGTACTTCTCGTTCGCTGCAGTAGTAAGCAGGAAATTTTGATCACGTTCACTAGGAAGTGGTTTTGCAACACACGAAAGACCATAAAGTTCAGCAGCCAGTTCCACTGCAGCTTTAGGGTCAAAACGCGGAGCATGTTGGAGAAGAGACATCTAAACTGAGAGATAAAACTTTAGTTTGCCTCCGACATGATCTCTTTAACCGCGTGTGAAGTCAGGAATGTTGCTCTAAGCGCTTCATCCTTTACGTGGAAGGCGGCATCATGGATGATCTCGCGGGCGCTTGAAAAAGCTTTCTTTGCCTCGTCGTGCTCACCATTAGCCTTTAGAAGCCTTCCCAGATCGGCAAGAACCTTCCATTTAACCACCGGAACCGGGTACTGCTCCAATACAGTCAGAGCCTTATTAAAAGCAGCTCGCGCTCCTTCGTTATCACCTTCAGCAACAGCAATGACGCCTCTTAACTTATGCGCCGCAGCAACATACTTGCGGGCTTTGAACTCATTCGCCGCATTAAACAACCGGTCAGTAAACTCTTTGGCTTTAGCCAAGTCTCCCTGCTTAAGCCAATGTTCAGCAGTCGCAGCTTCAAGGCGAATGCTGTAGCGCCAGCGAAACCACTTGTCTCGTTCAAAAATATCGCGAGTCTCTGCAAAAACCTTCGCCGTTTCCTGGTGCCTTCCGGCGTACGTGTGATCTATACCGAGATTAATGAGTGAATTAGCCTCGGCCTCGAGGACGTGGCGATCTCGACCCACATCCAATCCTTCCTGATCGAATTTGAGCGCACCTTCGAAATCCTGCAACTCGCGATGCAGCCAACCAATACAATTGGGCATTCTCGGAAACCAGAATGAATCACCATTGCGCTTTGCCTTAACAATCGCCTCATGGAGTATTGTTAATGCTTCTGAGAAGTTGCCGAGGTTGCCTTGTGAAAGTCCGTGAAAGAACATCGATGTCAAAAGTAGGAAGCCGTCCCTCAGCTCTTCTGTCAGACGCCGGGCTTCAATCTCACACTCAATGCAACGTTCATATTCGGTCTGGAAGAAGTACAGACAGCCCCGCCAGGTCAACCCGGCCATCAAAGCGGGCTTGTAATTAATCGCGCGTGCTCCTTTGATCACGTCGTCGATTATCGGTAAGGCAACATCTACTTCACCATAGCAAAGATGTTTCAGGCCCATCAGGATCATAGTGTCGAGCCGGAGCTCTTCACTCCCGGCTTCCTTTGCCGCGATCAATGCCTCGTCGGCACGCTCTGCCATCTCCGCTACTCGATGTGAAAAGAACAAAGTCATAGCCAACGCATTTAGCACAGAGGCTTTCTTCGCGGGAGTGAGCGCAGCTTCTTGTTGCAATACGCTCGCATAATCATCTACCGACTCAGCAAAGCGGCCCAGGGCCATGTTGATGCCGCCACGCTTTTGATACAGAGTGATCAAAATATCGGACTGTAGTTCGTCTGGAAGCTTCTCTACTAGTTCAAGCGCGTGAGTATAGTGATCTGCCGCCTCCCCGTTGCCATAAAACTTCACGGCATTGTCGCCGGCATGAATTAGATACTCGATTGCCTTAGGAAATTCCCGACCTCGCTCGAAATGCAAGGCCAATTGCGTGGCAAGTTGAGGGGCACGTCTGCCATAGTGCTTCTCCAATTGTTCACCAGCTTGCTTGTGCAGCATGACCCGTCGCTTGTTAACCAGGTCGCCATAAAGAACGTTTTGGTAAAGCGCATGAGCAAACCTGTAACGAGTCGCCAGCGATCCATCGGGTAACTCTTCTTCATCACGGGTCATTACTAGCCGATGCGTCTTCTCCAATCGCGCAAGCCGTTCCTCGAGATCGACTTGATCGATTCCCAACAGTTCGGCAACGACTGTCGACAAAAACTCCGCACCCTCAACGCTCGCATACTGCAAGGTGCGGCGATCTTCTTCATTGAGCTGATCGACTTTCTTGCCAATCATGCTGCGAACACTTTCGGGAACTTCGAGCTGTATCTCTGACACCTGACGCACCAGTGTCCAGTGTTCATTTGCTTTGACTATGTCGCCTCGCTCACTCAGGTACTGAAGGAGGTTTGTCGTAAAGAGCGGGTGACCTTCAGTCTTAGCATGCAAGTGATCGGCAAGGTTTGATGGAAAGTCGTTAGGACTGAACGTGGCATTTAAGTAATCAACTATATGTTCACGACTCAATGAATCAAGCGGGATCTCCTCACACAGCCGGTGCATTTTCATCTCGGCTCGATAACTCTTTAGCGGATGATTACTTCGCTCGACGTCCTCAGGCCGGAAGGTTCCAACGAGCAAGACACGTTGCGTACTAATGCGATTACAGAGATGTCGTAAGAGTTCGATACTGGATGAGTCGGCCCAATGCAGATCTTCAAGTAGCAAAACTACAGGAGACGAGTTGGCAAATAGACCTAGCGCGTCACCCATCTCGCGAATCATTCGCTCTTTAGTCGCGCCGATTGTGTCTTGTTGCAAACGATCTACAGTACCGGTCGAAGAGAATGCTGCAGGGAGTTGAGTACACCAGGTCGGCGCATGGCTGCGCATGATGGCTCCGAGTCGGTCCTTGCTTGGTCCATCCAGCAAAGCTCCAAGCGCATCCAGAAACGGTAGATAAGCCTCGCCGGTACCATACTGTTCAATGCAACGGCCCCTCGAAACCATCAATCCTCTTGATTGTTGTCGCGCACGCCTGAGGAATTCATCTGAGAGCGATGTTTTGCCAATGCCGGGTTCTCCCGTGATGAATACAACCCTGCCTGTACCATCAACCGCTTGGCGCAGGAATTCATTCAGCTTCTCCAACTCCCCCTCACGTCCGACGAAAGGTTGGGAAGAGGCATCCACAAAATCGCGATCGTAGACCACGGAAGGACCCAACCAGGCACCTGTCACATTTGCGCGCAAGTCTCTCAAATCGCGAGCAACTTCAGCCGCAGATGGGTAGCGACGATCACGATCCTTTTGCAATAGGCGTTCAATGATGGAGTCGAATTCGGCAGGCAGTTCGGGACGAATGCGGCTGGGTGGTGTTGGATCAACGCGAGCGATCATATCCATTGTGGCCAGAACGCTCTGTCCGGCAAATGGCAACGATCGTGTCGCCGCTTCGTACAAAACTCCTCCGAATGAAAACAAATCAGAACGCGGATCAAGAGATTCACCTCGAGTTTGTTCCGGAGACATATACGCGACAGTGCCCATCACAACGCCTTCGCCGGTCAGATCCAACATTGTCGATGCTTCTTTATCTACTTCGTCAACGACGCTCCGAACACTCTTCGCCAGACCAAAATCGAGAACTTTGGGGATGCCTTTTGACGAAACCAGGATGTTGGCTGATTTGATATCGCGGTGGATCAGACTCAGGCTATGTGCAGCTTCCAAAGCCTCGGCGATTTGAACTCCAATATCCAAAAGTTGGCTAATTGGGAGCGCACCATCGTGAGCGATCATTCTTTTTAACGTCTGGCCCTCAACGTATTCCATGACGATAAAGCTGAGATTATCAACCTCTTCGATAGCGTGAATGATGACAATATTCGGGTGATTGAGGGCGGAAGCCGACTGGGCTTCTTTCAAGAATCGACGCTTTGCGGTAGGCTCCTGATTTACTGACTCTGGGAGAGTTTTGATGGCTACGGTCCGACCCAACCTGGTGTCTTCCGCCTTGTAAACGTCGCCCATGCCACCAGCGGCAATTTTTTCGACCAGGCGATAGTGCAGCAGCGTAGATTGCGGTCCTGTGGAACTCATGAACCCTCCTGCCATACAAGTCGTATTTAGGTAGCGAACACTCTAATTAAAGAGTGGGCCGGACGCAAACTTGAGGTAAACGCCGATGAACCTGCTTTCGACACTTGCTATCGCAATGGGATCCGCCTGGGTTTCAGGCATAAACCTCTACGCCTGTGTGGCAACGTTAGGACTGCTCAGTCGCTTCTCCCATCTCCGTTTACCAGGCGAACTGGAAATCTTAACCAGCTGGTGGATTATTGGCGTCGCGGCTACGCTATACGTTATCGAGTTTGTGGCCGACAAAGTGCCATGGATCGATAGCACGTGGGACGTTATTCACACTTTCATTCGAGTTCCGGCGGGAGCGGTGCTCGCCGCTGGTGCGTTTGGAGATTTCGATCGCAGCGTACAACTAATTGCACTCCTACTCGGTGGCGGACTCGCGCTTAGCTCTCACGGAACAAAAGCCACAACCAGAGCTGTCTTGAACGCCAGTCCAGAACCTGTATCAAACTTTGTTGCGAGTATCATCGAAGATGTCGTCGCGATTGGATCAACTCTTGTGTCGGTTTTCTTTCCAATTCTGTTGTTTTTGATCGTCGCAATCGGACTAGGGATCTCGATTTACCTCGGCAGTCGAATACTGAGTTTTTTTCGCCAAACTACACGCAAGGTTCGAAGCTGGTTTGCTCCTGCGTGAACGAAACTACTTAACCACAAAGTCACAAAGACCCGAAGACACAAACGGATTTTCTATGCAGGAACATTTGTGTCTTCGGGTCTTTGTGACTTTGTGGTTAAGAGGTTTGCTTGCTAATGTTGCGTCCAGTTTTTCTGCACTTTATTCTTCAAGCGCACTTAAATCCGGCGAAATCTTGAGAAGTTAACTTTCATACTTTACGGAGACGGCTCATGCGTTGCTCGCTATTGCTAACTCTCGCGCTCCTGGCCCTGATACTTCCCGCGAATGCTCAAACACCGTCTACCAATGAGCAACTCGTCACAGTAGATTCCGCATTCTTTCAAGGTTTGCGCTACCGCCTCGTAGGACCATCTCGCGGGGGAAGAGTTACAACCGTCACCGGTGTTCCCTCACAACCCAAGACCTTTTACATGGGGGTGGCGAGTGGCGGACTGTTTAAGACGACGGATAGCGGCGCCACGTGGGTACCAATTACCGATGGCAAAGTACCTCTTGGTTCTACCGGTAGCGTTGCAATTGCTGATTCAGATCCGAACGTTATCTACCTTGGAACGGGTTCCGACGGGGTGCGAAGCAACGTTTCCACTGGTCGCGGGATCTACAAGTCAACCGACGGCGGGCAGTCGTGGAAATTTGTTGGGCTATATAACGCAGGTCAGATTGGAGCGGTCCGGATACATCCCACTAACCCCGACATTGTCTGGGTATCAGCAGTCGGCGACATATTCAAACCAAACGAGGAACGCGGAATATTCAAAACGACTGATGGCGGTCAGAGCTGGCGCAAAGTTTTATTCATCTCTGACAGTGTTGGCGCGATGGATGTTGAACTACAACCCGGCAACCCAAATGTCATCTATGCGTGGATGTCCCATCTCGAACGAAAGCCCTGGACAATAATAAGTGGCGCTCGCGAAGGAGGTTTTTACAAAAGTACTGACGGCGGTGAGCACTTTACAAAGATCACCACCGGCTTGCCCGGAGAATTGATTGGCAAAGGTAACCTGGCAGTGACTGCCGCAAAACCTGATCGAGTTTATGCGTTAGTGGAAGCTAAACCAGGAGGCGGCTTTTATCGTTCAGACGACGCCGGCCAGTCGTGGGTCTTGATTAATTCTCAACCCTCTTTAATTCAGCGTCCGTTTTACTACACCAGTCTCGGAGCAGATCCTACGAACGCGGATGTTGTATACGCTGGTGCTGAGGGCTTCTTCAAATCAACTGATGGTGGCAAAACTTTTTCAGGATTCAGAACTCCTCACGGCGATAATCACGATATCTGGATAAACCCGAAAGATGGTCAGATAATGATCCAGTCGAACGATGGAGGCGCAAACGTTTCCACCGACGGCGGTCGAACGTGGTCCAGCCAGATGAATCAGCCTACCTCTGAGATCTACGGAGTTTGGGTCGACAATCAGTTTCCCTACAAACTCTACGGAGCACAGCAAGACAACACCACAATCATCATTTCGAGTCAGGCTGACCCGTCATCCACAACCGATTGGCGTAATGGTCCCGGCTGCGAAACCGGACCCATCATGCCGCACCCTTCCAACCCAGATATAGTTTACGGTTCGTGCAAGGGACAGTATGGCGTTATGAATCTCAAGACGGGGCAGGAGAAGAGTTACTGGATTGGCGCGCAATCGCTTTATGGAAATCCAGCTAGTGATCTCATTTATCGAATGCAGCGTGTGTCGCCAATGGCCACTTCGCCACACGACCCGGACGTACTTTACTATGGCTCGCAGTATGTTCATCGAACCCGCGACAAGGGAGTGACCTGGGAAACGATCTCGCCTGACCTAACTGCTAAACCTGCGTGTTGCCAGGGAGCAAGTGGTGAACCAATCACTCGAGATGTCACCGGGGAAGAGTTTTACAGCACGCTTTACGCAATTTCCGAATCGCCACTTGAAAAGGGAGTCATTTGGACTGGCTCCAATGATGGACCGTTTTACGTAACGCGCAACAACGGTAAAACCTGGACAAACGTAACTCCAAAAGATTTGCCTAGCGGTGGGCGGGTGCAATACATCGATCCGTCGCCACATCGAAAAGGATCTGCATACTTCGCTGTCTACCGTTGGTTGCTTGGTGATTATCAGCCATACATCTATCGAACGAACGACTACGGAAAGAGCTGGACACGATTAACCGATGGGAAGAATGGCATCCCCAATGATTGGCCGACACGAGTCGTGCGTGAAGATCCAGATCGTGAAGGATTACTTTATGCGGGCGCCGAATTTGGAATGTTTATCTCATTCGACAATGGTGGTCATTGGCAATCGTTTCAACTTAACCTGCCAAACATTCCGATCACCGACATCAAAGTGCACCATAAAGATCTGGTTGTCTCTACCCAGGGTCGAGCGTTTTGGATTCTGGATAACGTCACCTCACTTCATCAACTGACTTCGCAAAAGAGATC
>JBKPQV010000629.1:0-23320 GCA_046734235.1 Acidobacteriota bacterium | reverse complement strand
GGTTATCTGAAGGATCGGGTGGAACTGCTTCGACATTAATGTTTAATGTCGACAATCTGAGTGCCTTTCCCGGAATTCTCGTGCGCTGCCTTTCGTTTGCGAGTTTTGAAGTCCCAAGATTGTTAGGGCCACATACTCCGCAGCGAGTAGCTTTTTTGCAGGAAGAGATTTGGCTTTCGCCTTTTGTGGTTTTTCTCTTTGTGGTCGGAACTGCTCAAGTCATCGCCCTGGTGATCTTCTGGTTCATGAGGAATAAACATAACGACTGGAAGGCTATAAAGTACTTGACTCTCGTCAATATTTGTCTGACGTTCATCAGTTTTCTTTTTTCAATCAAGCCACCGCAATCGAATCACCTTTATATCACTCTGCCAATCCCGATGATTTACAGCATGTATTGTTGGAGTCGGATTCTTACAAAACGACAATGGCAATTATTCGCTAAAGTTGTTTTGGCTTGCGGCGTGATCTTTCATGTTGGACTTGCTCTCCATAACCGTCCACGGATTTCGCTGTATCCCGAACGGCAGGTGATCAAGGCGGCAATCGAGCAAAGAGATTACCGACTCTTAGGTGAACGTCGACCGAATACAAGGTATTAGGTCTCATTCCTCCAGCTATGGAAGAGACCGTCTCAAACTCGGATAGCCGTTATTTTTGTTCGTGTTAGTTCGTGTGATTTCGTGGATCGGCTATTAGGTTACACAAAGGAATGATCCACGAAATCACACGAACTAACACTAACAAACCGCCGATGATGGAACCCGCCCACTTTTAGCAACACACTAACGGAGCACTACCTAAATTTGAGATCTGAGATCTTCGATTTGAGATCCCGAAGGCCCCCGTCCTTCCAAGATTCCCTTGAGACCCTGAACGCACTCGCGTTATCGTAATGTCATGAAACTTACCTTCGGACTCGCTTTCGCCCTGTTACTAATCGGCTTAACCACACCGGCGCAAGATGTGCCACCGATCAGAAATTTCATTCGCATGAACAAGCAGTTTTGCGCCGGCGCTCAACCCCGGCTTGAACACCTGCAACAGTTAAAGGGCGAAGGCGTTAAAGCAATAATTAACCTAAGGCAACCGAGCGAACATCGCGCCGCTGATGAAGAAGCGAAAGCAAAGGAACTAGGTTTACGCTACTTCAATATTCCGGTTGTTTTCGGCGATCCTAAAGACGAACAAGTTGAGGAGTTTTTAAGAATTACTGACGACACCGCGAACCAACCAGCATTCATCCATTGTGCTGCTGGGATTCGCGTCGGTGCGTTTTGGATGATTCGGCGAGTACTGCGTGATGGATTCACAATTGAAGCTGCAGAAAAGGAAGCGGCTGAGATCGGCTTGCGCGATAACCCACACCTGAATGAATTCGCACGACAGTACATCGAAAAGCACAGGAAGCAGTAGAAAGAAAACCTTGACCACCAAGACTCAAAGGCACGAAGACACGAAATTAAAAATCGTGGGGAACGCAGTGCAGTAGGTTGTTTGTGTCTTCGTGTCTTTGTGCCTTAGTGGTAAAGAGTTCTTACCACAAAAGGAGTTCACAAAATGAGACCTACATCGGGCGTCATATGCGTTTTACTGTTGCTCATTACAACGATCGCTGCCCAGGAAACCACGCTAAAGCTACCAACGGAATCCCTAAAGTTTGGTGCCTTCGTAGCTCAGTTTGATCCAGGCGGAACTTTTAAGCTGCAAGGTGATCGCTGGCCTCCGTTGAATGGCAACTGGAAGGCTTTTGGCAACGAAATCGAACTGACGATGTCAGGTGGTCCCGGTGGCTGCCAGGGTCCCGGCCGTTACAAAGTGCGACTCGAGGGGAATCACGTTGGTTTCGATTTAGTATCAGATGAGTGCCAGATCCGTCGGATGATTGTCGACCGCAGTACATGGTTACCCGCAACAGAAGCAAAGACCACTCCAGCCCGGGAAATTAAAGCGACCGCCGGCGCACACCTATCAGGTTCTAAAAAAGTCTCTAGTCTGGGTAGCTGGCCTTCTTTCCGTGGCACTGAAGCATCTGGAATTTCTGAAGGCCAGAATCTCCCTGACCATTGGGATCCAAAAACAGGTGAAAACATCCTATGGCGCACACAAATACCGGGCCTCGCCCATTCGAGTCCCGTGGTTTGGGGTGACAAGATCTTTGTGACCTCAGCCGTCAGTTCAGACCCCAAAGCGAGTTTCCGACCTGGTCTTTATGGCGACGGTGATGCCTCGAAAGATCGCAGCAATCATAAGTGGATGATCTATGCGATCGACAAACGAAAAGGAAAGATCATTTGGGAACGATTAGCTTATCAAGGTGAGCCAATTGAAAAGCGCCACATTAAATCCACCTACGCAAACTCAACTCCGGCTACGGACGGTCGAATCGTAGTAGCGTGGTTTGGCTCTCAAGGTGTGTACGCCTACGACGTCAATGGCAAGTTTCTTTGGAAAGTTGATGTGGGCCGGATCGATCTTGGTGCTTATGACATCCCAACATACGAATGGGGTCCAGCAAGTTCACCCATCATCTGGAAAGATCTCGTCATCCTCCAATGCGATACGCAAACCGATTCATTTCTGCTGGCTTTAGACGCCAAGACAGGAAAAACTGTCTGGAAAACTAATCGCGACGAAATTCCCTCGTGGGGTACACCCACCATCGCCAACACTTCGGCTGGTCCACAACTCGTCACGAACGCCTCAAACTACATACGTGGATATGATCCAGCTACTGGTCGTGAGCTTTGGCGATTGGGAGGCAGTTCAAAAATTACTGCTCCAACGCCGGTGTTTGCGGACGATCTCTTTGTAGTAGCGAGTGGCCGCGCTCCCGAACGACCAATATTTGTCGTGCGACCAAATGCACACGGTGACGTGACTCTGCAGGATGGGAAAAAGGCCAGCGAAAACATTGTCTGGAGTCTAACTGGACGCGGGTCTTACATGCCCACGCCAATTGTCTATAAGGGCATACTGTACGTACTGGCAAACAATGGACTCTTCGACGCTTACGATTTCAAAACCGGAAAAGAAATTTACCGTCAGCGCTTGCCATTAGTTGGTAGTGGCTTCAGTGCATCTCCAGTCGCTGCCGACAACAAGATTTATCTTTCTAATGAGGATGGTGAGATATTAGTTATCGCCGGCGGCGAAAAGTTTACGCACCTTGCCACAAACTCCATGGGCGAGCTTTTAATGGCAACTCCAGCGTTATCGCAAGGGGTGATGTACGTGCGCTCATCATCAAGTTTGTTTGCGATTGGTCGTAAACCTTAAAGAGCACACGATGACATCGGGCCGCATTGCAAAAAATCCCACCCACGGCAGTGGGTGGATTGTTCAAGTCCTTTCTACCTGAACGTGCGCGTTAGGAATAACTAAATACCCCACACGGGAGTGCGGGGATCGTTCAAGTCCGCACTATTTATCAGCGCGCTTGGTTAGAATTCAAAGACAGTAGCGCCAACTTCAAGTGCGTGGAAATCTCTAGTCAGGAATCATTTGTGGTAAGCACAAAATAAATAGTGCGGACTTGAACGATCCCCACACTGCCGTGTGGGGGATTCGAAACCCAGACGCATTTGGAGTAGCTTTTGTAGAAAGGACTTGAACAATCCACCCACTGCCGTGGGTGGGATTTTCGCTTTTATGCAAGCGCGACATCGAGCAATCGGCATCTCATGTATATTAGTTGCCTGTGCTTCCCTGTCAGGCATTTTCGGAGTTTCAAAGAAGGACCATCAATTGTCGCTTCCCATTGTTCTGAATCACTTCTACCTGACAATTGATCCGCAAATGTATGCCGACATCGAGCGCAGTGCTTTCCTCAAAGAACAGTTCGCTCCATTTGAGCGCCGGACCACAGTCAGAACAGATAGGACCTACACCGGGATCTACTTTTATGGTAACCACACCTACTTCGAATTCTTTGAAGCAAAAACCAAGCCGGGTGAAAAACTCGGAGATAGCGCAATAGCCTTTGGCGTAGATTATCCCGACTCACTGAACAAACTGCAGACTCAGCTAAAAGCCGAGCGGCCAACCCTCATAACTCGTCAATTCAACGACCGGCAGGTTCCGTGGTTCTACCTACTAAGTATTCCCGGCTTCTTAGCCCAATCGGGAATTAGTTCGTGGATCATGGAGTACCATCCCCAGTTTCTTGCGGAATGGAACCCGTCAGCGGGTAATAATTCGGGGATCTCGCGGGCAGAAATTCTCCGGCGATATACGAAGGTGTTACAGGGCACTCCGCAAACACCGCTTTTGGAAGACGTAACTTCCATCACGATTGCTCTTGATAAGGCGGCCATGGACACCATGAAAAGCAGTTGTGAGAAACTGGGTCTGCAGCTGCAAATTCAGAGCGGAGTCACGCTGTTCAAAGGTACCGATTTTTCTTTGCAGTTAATTCCCGCTACTCAATCTACCCGGGGCATTCAGCAAGTCGAGTTTCGCGTTCGAACGATCCCGGCTAAAAACCTCGAGTATCGCTTTGGTCCCCACTCTGTTTTGCGTTTTGAGAAGGATAACCGCGCCATCTGGACGTTTTGAAGTAGGATTACCCGGCATCTTGCAGCCTTGCGGAAACATCTACAAAACTACGCCCCCGGAACTCGTTGGCTAAATCCGGGGTCTAACGGGCTTTGCCATTTGCTTTGTAGAAAGGACTTGAACCATCCACCTACCTCCGTGGGTGGTATTTCGCCTTTTGTGGGGCGGGTCTCAGCATTAATCTGAAGTTCATCATTTCGCGTCGTCTATGAAAGTCATAAACAAGGTTGCATTCTTGGCTGTTCTCCTTTCTTGCGTGCTGGTTGCGCGGATACAAGCTCAAAATCCGCCGCCGAATTCACCCTCGACGTTTGAAGACTTTGCGTCCGTACTCCTCGCCACAAGTTCGCAGGAGCGTCCAGCCCTGCTCGCTCAAAAGAAAGATCTTTTAACTCCAGACCTTCGCAAAGTCTTGATTCGTCGTGGCAATACGCACCTTATGGAGGGGCGTTATTCGACAGCTTTTGAGATCTACGACCTCGCGCAAAACATCGCCGAACGAATCGGGGATAAAGAAGGCGTCGCCTCGGCCGCACTCGATATCGGCACCGTCTACTACTACCAGGCAAACTACCCGGCAGCTTTGGAGCACTATCAAAAAGCCCGCGAATTGTTTCGCGAAGTTCCCAACGATTATGAATCCGCGAAGGCGCTTTCTGGTCTGGCATTGATCTACAAAGAGCAGCGACGTGATGCTGAAGCCCTCAAGGCATTTCAACAAGTTCTGAAAGAGTTCAAATCGCTTGGCGATCAGGAAGAGATGGGCAACACCCTAAACAGCATCGGCACGATCTATTACGGCCAGGGAAACTTCTCTGCTGCTGCTGATGCTTTCTTAAAAAGTAGTGAAGCAAACTCGAATGTCGACAACCTGGTTCGTCTCGCGGATTCACTCTATATGCAAGGCGAGTACACCCTGGCTTTGAATTACTACAAGCAATCCCTTGAACAACTCGACAAGCGACGCGACGTTGCAGCCATGATTGCAGCCCTCAACGGTGCCGGTAATTCTGCTTACTATCAAGGTAATTACGAAGAAGCATTGCAATACTACGAGAGGAACATTCCGATTCAAGAAGCCCAGCGCGATAAAGTTGGTGTTGCAACTTCACTGAAAGGAGTTGGTAACGTTCATCGCTCGCGTGGTGATTACGCAGCGGCACTCGAGAATTATTTTAAGAGTCTAACTCTATCCGAACAATCAAAGTCTACAACCGGAGCACTCAATGGAAGTATCGGCTTAGTGCGGGCCTTACAGGGAAACTACGAACAAGCTCTGCAGTATTACCAAAAGGCGATGGCCGAGTTTGAGTCGCTTGGAAACAAGATCGATATGGCTCGTGCGCTCAGTCTGGTAGGCAATGTCTACTACGCCGAAGGCGATTACGATTCGGCGATTGCTTCTTATCGACGGGGTCTTGCCCTGCGAGTAGAAATGGAAGATCAGTCGGGACAGGGCGACATACACTCTGGACTGGGATCGACGTATCTCAAAAAACAGAACTATCCGGAAGCCCTGGACAATTTTCAGAAAGCTCTCGTGCTCTTTGACGCAGTCGGGAACAAAGGACGGATGGCGGATGTACTCACCAGGGTCGCCGAGACGTTTCTGTATCAAGGAGAATATTCGAAAAGTCTAAACGCAGCGGAAAGTGCGATTAGTATTGCACGTCAGATTGATGACGGCGATATTTTATGGTTCGCGCAGCTACTGGCAGGAAAAGCACAGTTTCGCCTGGACCACGCGACAGAAGCCGGACAAATATTCAAGGAATCCATTTCGACAGTCGAAGCCCTCAGGAATCAGCCCACCAGCACTGACACTGGTGACCACAGCAGTGTTTTACCTTATCTGGCCCAGATCGATCTGCTGATAAACCAACATCATCCAGGTGAAGCATTTGACTACGCAGAACGCGCCAAGACACAGTCAGTTATTTCATTGCTGAAAACCAGCAACGCGATTCCCAACAAGGGACTGGATCCGGAAGAGACAAAAGAAGAACAACGTCTGTTGGGGGAAGCGACGTCGATTGAACTTCAACTTGAACGGGAAACGCAATTAAGAACATCGAGCGAAGCAAAACTCTCGAGTCTGCGTGACCGGCTAAGAAAAGTCCGCAAAGCGTACGGGGACTTTCAGCAACAAATATTTGTAAGACATCCGTCGTTGAAAACGTTGAGAGGCGAAGTTCCTGCCTTAACCCTTAACGACATGCGTTCGTTAGTTACGGACTCAAAGACTGCGCTTTTAGAGTACACGGTAACTGAAACCAACACTTATCTGTTTGTACTCACAATCGATCAAGCTGTTCAAGCAAGAAAGTCTGCGGCGAGAAAGGGAAGCGCCTCGCTGTCGTTGAAGGTGTACCCCCTTGAAATAAAAAATAGTGAGCTGGCTTCAAGAGTACGAAGCTTTGAAGAACAGATTGCTTCGCGAGATGAAGATTTCGATCAGTCAGCGCGCGAGTTGTATGACTTGCTGATCAAACCGGCTGGAGATCAGCTAGTCTTGAAAACAAAGTTAGTGATTGTCCCAGACGGAGTACTGTGGCGTTTACCTTTTGAGGCATTGCAACCAATCCAGGATCATTATGTTGTCGACCAGGCACAAATATCCTATGTCCCTTCGCTTGCGTTTTTGCGCGAGCTGAAGAAAAAGAAAACCAGATCGAGACGTGTTAATTCAACGCTATTTGCATTTGGCAATCCGTCTTTGTCACGAGAATTCTCTAATAGACTTCAGATCGGGTACAGTGGAGTCAAATTTGAAACATCGCCAAAACTAGAGGAAGAAGTAAAAAGCGTCGCGGCGATATACGGAAACAACAAGGCTGAGTTGTTTCTTGGTTCAGATGCAAGCGAGCTAAAATTACGGATTGAAGCACCACAGGCGAATGTTCTTCACTTCGCGGCTCGCGCCTTACTTGACGACGCAGCGCCAATGTCTTCTTTTATCGGATTGGCGCCTGGATCAGGCAAACAGGATGAAGGATTTCTGCAGGCCAGAGAAATCATGAATCTAAATACCAATGCCGGACTGGTAGTTGTGTCGACGGCTCAACAAAAAGGTGGTATCAACGGATCGGCCAATCTCGGATTTTCCTGGTCGTGGTTTGTGGCCGGGAGTACCGCCACGATGCTGGGTCGCTGGGAAGTTGACTCACCTGCTGCGCTGCAACTAATGAATGGTTTCTATAGCAGGATCAAACCAACTACTCGGTTACAACCCTCGCGGTCGGCAGCGATGCGCCAAAGCATTCTTTCGCTACGGCAAACGACTGAATACCAACATCCGTACTTTTGGGCCAACTTTGCCCTTGTTGGTGACGCACAATAGTTAAAGTCCCGGGTGAACCTGATCAATCCCGACTTCGTAATTAACCCCTGAGGGAGGTTAGTTCACAATGTATTGCTCATCCTGTGGTTCCGCTATTCCTGCCAATCTAGCCTACTGCAACCGTTGCGGGGCCAAGACTTCCGGCGCCAAACCCGAGAACTTCTACCGGCAATCGTCGACGTTTCCGGAGTCGTTAGTTTGGGCTACGGTCTCAGTTTTTGTCGGCGGCATGGGCGTGATCATCGGGTTGATGGCCGTCATGAAGAATGTAGTGGGCTTCAGTCCAAAATTCATTTTTGCAGTAACCGCACTATGTTTTGGATTGATGGTCATCCTCGAGGCGGTCCTGATCTGGATGCTCTTCACCGCTCGTCGAGATAGCTTAAGAATGAATGAACTTGAGAGAGTCCGAGAGCACAAAACCAGAGAACTGGAAGAAGTGCCATTGCGTGCTTTGCCCGAACCAATCGGTAGCGTTACTGAACATACAACGCGAACGTTTGATCCAATCTTGTTGAGCAAAAGAGTAAGCTCTGAATTGACACCAGAATGAGATCTTTACTTCACCCGCTCACTAAATGGTCGATCATTCTCACTGTCGTTTTGGTTTTAGTCGCTTCAAATACTAAAACACCAGCTCGGTCAAACGTTGCTACAGCAACACGACGCTCACAAAACGCAGCCAGGACAATTCAGACAATCACCACCTTGCCTGAAGGTGAAACGATCCCGGTGGAGCTCCTGCAAAAATCTTTGGCAATCGGTGTATTCCCGGATGTGATTAAGATGAATGTTCTTTTTCAGGAAGGGATGAAAGGCTATGGCGTGATTTGTAGCCGCCAGGGAAATAGCTGGAGTCTACCGGCTTTCTATTCATTTGGTAGTTCACAGTTGAGCATGAATTTTGGATTTAAGTCGTTCGATTTGATCGTGCTCTTTGTGAGTGAAGACACCATGAAATGGTTTCAGAGCGGAAGAATTGTTTTGGAAGGTCTAAAAGCCGGGTTTGCCGGTCCAGTGGGCAAGATGACCCGTGAAAAAGAAAATTCAGTGCGAGCTGCGGGCATAGTTATGTACGCATTGGTCGACAACAAACTTAAAGGATTGCCAGTTGAAGCAGATTTATTTGATGGCGCAGTGATCAATCCCGACAACAATATCAACAACTCGATCTATGGAGTCAAAGGACGAGAAATCCTCAACGGAGTCGCACCTAAATCATCGGTTAAGTTAGAAGGCCTGACTTCGTTTAGCGAGATACTCAAAGAGAAGTTGGCCGGGCAAACGCCAGTCAAAGCGATTGCAAACTGAACACTTTTTTGGACAGATCGTCGAGTTCAAAAATGCTGCTCAAAAATTTCTGGTGCAATGCACTTTTTTGTGGTGTCTAAAGATTTCCAGTAGTAGATCTCTTCCTTTCTAACATTAAGAAGTAAGGAGAACCCATGAAGAAGCTTAAGCTTACATTTCTCGTGCTCTCGCTCCTGGCTATCTGCGTTCCGGTTGTCGCTAGTCGGCTAGTGGTAAATCTCCAAAACGACAAGCCAAAACGGGCGGTGGAGTTGCTCATCGAGGATTTACAAAAACATAACGAATCCGTTTTGAGGCGCTGCCTTGAAAATTGTGGAGATACCCAGGAACACGCAAATGAACCTTCAGAAAAGAAGGAGAGGATTCTGAATAAGGTGGTCCCTGCTTATCCTCCTATCGCCAGGGCAGCTCATGCAACAGGTGAAGTGGTGGTCACTGTTGTCGTAAATGAAGAAGGCAACGTGATTGCGGCCCAGGCCGAAAGCGGACACCCATTACTTCAGACGGCGGCTGTTAACGCTGCGCGCGAATCCACGTTTGTTCCATATTTGGTTGATGGAAAGCCAGTCAAAGTGATGGGGACAATTACCTACCACTTTACCCTTGCTCCTTAGTTATTTAATTGGCGAAGCGCAGTCCAGCGAGTGCTGTTTTGGTTTGCAAGAATGTCACCTACCAAAACCTCTGGGACACTCAGCAAGGGGGCTTCACTTGCAGTCGTTCTTGGTGCTGTGGGGTCGCTCGCCTTAATGCTGTATGCATTCCGTTTCAACCCTTCAAAAGGGCTGTTGATTCTTTTTGTGATTTGGGTTAGCGGACCGTTTGTTTTTACCTGGATTGTGAACCGCATCGCGCAACGATGGTCGTGGTTTCCTCACACAGCGCTACATACTGTCATGTTGCTGCTTGCGGTAGTGACACCGGCAATCTACCTGGTTCACTTAGTGAGACCGTTATCACCAAAGGGTGGGTTTCCTTTCATCGTCGTACCACCAATCTCGGGTTTGGTCATTGTTAGTGTCTTGTCTGTGGCACTGTTGAAAATGAGATCTCGGTAGAGAAACATGACGGAGATACCACCTGCTTCAGCAGCGTGGAGTTTCAACTTT
Organism: Acidobacteriota bacterium; assembly: GCA_046734235.1. GTDB lineage: Bacteria > Acidobacteriota > Blastocatellia > Pyrinomonadales > Pyrinomonadaceae > PSRF01. The sequence continues at coordinate 13,003 of JBKPQV010000629.1, read as the reverse complement.
CCGCTATAGTGGAAAGTTGAAGCTCCACACTGCTGAAGAGACTGTGCGAAAACTGGGAACGGAAAGGAAATCTAACCACAAAGACCCAAAGACACTAAGGCACAAATTTAACTCTTAAAGGGCAGTTTGTGTCTTTGAGTCTTTGTGTCTTGGTGGTTAAGGTCTACATTCAGACTTTTCACACAGTCTCTGAAGTAGGTGGTATCGCCTTTTTGTGCAAAGCACTTAGTGGTTAATTCTATTCGACCGCGACTTCAGAATTGGAGCAATGGTTTGACCTCAGAATCGAAGATCACCATCGTTGAAGAAAGTCCTGATTCGAATGATTCGATCCAGTTGATCAACGAACTGGACGCTCAACTCACTTCACACGACTATCCGCAGGAAAGCCGTCACGCATTCAGCGTCGACCAACTACTGCGCGAAAATGTCGCGTTCTTTGTCACCCGGTACAACGGTGCACCCGCTGGGTGTGGTGGTATTAAATTGTTCGAAAACGACTATGGTGAAGTGAAACGAATGTACGTACGGCCAGAGTATCGCGGGCTTGGACTCGCAAAAGGTATCTTGAAGCGCCTAACCGATCACGCCCTCATGAACGGGATCAATGTATTACGCCTGGAAACTGGAATCCACCAAGTCGAAGCGATTGGTTTATATGAAAGTTTCGGTTTTGAGCGACGAGCTCCGTTTGGCAAATACAAAGAGGATCCGATGAGCGTCTATTTCGAACTAACGGTTCGATAGCATTGGTTCTGCGAATGACTCAAAAGACTAATGCAGTTCGGCTGTTGGACCAGATGGGTATCAATTATGAATTGCGCAGTTATGAGGTTGACCCGGACGATTTAACCGCCGAATCGGTTGCCACCAAGGTTGGCCTACCTGCGGAACAAGTCTTCAAAACGTTAGTTGCGACCGGCGATCGCAACGGTATCTGCCTGGCTGTTGTGCCAGGAGATGGCGAGTTGGATTTGAAAGCACTTGCTAATGCCTCTGGGAACAAGAAAATTCAGCTGGTTCCAATGAAAGACTTGCTGGCTCTGACTGGATACATTCGTGGTGGTGTAACAGCGTTTGCCGGCAAGAAGGACTATCCGGTTTTTGTTGATGAGACTATTGAACTCTTTGACGTTGTCTCAATCTCGGCAGGAACCAGGGGACTGCAAATACTACTGAAACCGGAAGACTATTTGCGGGTGACGAAAGGGACGATTGCTGCAATTGCGACTTAAGAAGAGGAACCATACGACCCATAAGACGAATAGGACCAATAATTGGTCTTGCTGGTCCTATCAGTCCTATTGGTCCAATTTAGGTTTTATCGCGCAATAAGCTTTCCAGCTCTTCCTGAGATCGTGGCCAATCTTTTTTCAATAGCTGTGATAACGCACGGTCTGCTAGCAGCTTGCCGCTAGTCTGACAGTGTGGACAGTAATTTGTTTCATTAGCCGCGTACCGGATACGTTGGATCTTGTTGCCACAACGCGGACATGGTTCTTTGTATTTGCCGTGCGTAGCCATGTCGGGTCTGAACGCGGTCACTTTCTCTGGAAACCGCTCGCCGTATTCCTTGCGTAAACGATCCACCCAATCAGTTAGTGAAGTCTTAACTGCTTCATACAATCGTTTTACTTCTTCAGGTGTCAACTTTTGTGTCAAGGCAACCGGAGAAAGTTGTGCTTGAAACAGTATTTCATCTGAATAGGCATTTCCGATCCCACTAAAAATTCGTGGATCGGTCAACGCGCGCTTCAAGGTGTGATTTCGTTGTTGTAAGGCAGCAGTGAATTCTGCCAGGTTAGTTTTGAAGATTTCTAAACCGCCGGGATTGAGTTTTGCCAGACCGTCAGTGCCTTCCACTAAATGCAGCGAAGCACGCTTTTGAGTTCCAGCTTCAGTGAGAACCAAACTGCCATTTGCAAATTCAAACACCGCCAGCCCGCGAGCTTTCGACGCCTTTGCGCGATCATCGTACCAGTGCAACCGGCCGGCAATCATCAAGTGAAGCACAAGCCAAAGATCTTTATCGAACCCAAAACAAATGCGTTTCCCGAGCCGTTGAATCTCTTTAACTACCTTGCCTTCTATAGAACTCAAAGGAGGAACAGCTGTTCGCAATAAGAATGGGGAGGCAATCCGAATGTGCTTTAATTCAACTCCGAGAACGCGCTTTTCAAGAGCTTCGATGTAGACAATGATGTCAGGAAACTCCGGCATCAGACTTCGCTCCAATTGCGACGCGCTAAGAACCCGGACGATACAACTCGTCACTGCCGACATCAAATATGCGATTCAAACGCGCGCGGTAGTTTTCAAAAGCCAGTTGGGACCCAAGTTGCAGCAGCTGTTCTTCCGAAAACTTTTCCCTTAATCGCGAATAGAGATCGTCAGACACATTGGATGGCGTGCCGGCCATCGCGTCGGCAAGCTCAATCACCAGCTTTTCCATATCATTGAAAATAGATAGGTCACTGCCTTTTACTGCAGCTAACTTTTCATCTGTAAGTCCGGCCTTTCTGCCAACTGCAGAATTAATATCCACTCAAAAAGGGCAGCCAACTCGCCATGCAGTTCGCACTTTCCCGAGCTGAATAAACCGCAAAGAGACTTTTCTTTTGCGACCCATGCCGGCTTCCATGGCAATGCTCCCCCACACAATGCCAGGAACCCGCATCTGTTGCTTGACCGGGGTCAGATCCTTGCCAAACATCTTGCGCATTACATTGTAGAACCAACGCAGATGCCAGGGTGCCTGACTCTTCTCAAGTCCGCTAATACGACTCATTGGGACTTAACTTTCTGAGGGAAGTTGATTTATTTCCGATCGACGCTTTGGAGGTGTCTGGTTGTTTGTTCAGTAACACTAAACGGTGAGGCACTAAAATCGTTTGTGTCAGGTGCAGCACGCAAAGCTTGTGGACTCCCGCCTTCCAGAGTCCTCTGCTCCTCAGCTCGTTTCGCAATCTCAACTAACTTCTTACTAACCACGAGTCCGTTAATGATCAAGGCCAAGCCAACAAATATTGGAATGATTCCAGCCACCCAAATGTTGCTGAGTATTACCGCTGCATCCCTCGAGACATGACTGTTGAGTATTAATCCCTGAAAGAAGACATAGAGGAATATCGATCCCCCTATTCCAACCATACTGGTGATAACACCTGCCTTGATTTCGTTGTAGCGCTTAACTTCGGGAGTTAACCCGCGTGCTATCTCAAGCGCCAATCTTCGCTTTTCGTGCTCCTGGGCCGAGAGAAACATTTCGGCGACCCATGTATTACTCCAATTGAACTTTTCCTCGGACTCACGAGCATCCATGACCTGCCTTACAGCCTGCAGGTTTGCCCCACAAACAGTACAGAATTTGATTTCATCACTTTGATTCGAGGCGCATCGTGGACAAGTCATAAGCTAACTCCTATCCCAGTTTGGTACATACGACAACTAGCCGAGGTAGGTTCGTTTTTTAGCCCACTAGTTGTGAATAGCCCAACCATTTTCTTAAATAGGCCATCTGGCCGATGTGATAAGTCTCATGATAGTTCAGGAATACTATAGCTCCGCGCCTTGTTTTATCTTTAGTAGGCAGGGGAAAAGGCGTTGGCTTTGCTAGCTCAGCGTCGTCCAGGGTTTCCAGGCGCGACATGAGTCTTTCAGTGGCCGACTCCCAAACGGTCATGATCTCAGACGCCTCGGGATATTCGAGAGTCTCGTCAACTGTTGCCCCCCGGGCAAACATGTCGGACCAGGGGTTTTCAATCTTTTCTCCCGTGATTCTGGTCAAAGCACTCCGGGATGTCATCGCATGTCCGGCCACCCAAATCAGCGGATTGGAACCATCGTGCGGGCGGCGCAAAAGGTCTTCGCGCGTGATGCCTTCAAGCGCTTGATGAAATAGATAATCATTGGCGCGAAAGAGGGGAGATATTGTTTCAAGAGCTGCGTCCATTTCTATCTGGCCTTTCTGCGGGGTATCAATAATCTACACCAATATCAGCGACGCGGCACTCACGGGGATTGCTTACCGCTTAACCCAAACTGAAAATTCCTCACACGGCAGTGTGGGGATCGTTCAAGTCCATTCTACAAACTACGCTCGACGACCGAGTTTCGAATCCCCCACACGGCAGTGTGGGGGATTTTCATTTTTTTCAAAGAAACACTACCAATTCACAGTGACGTCTTTACCCAGGAATTTTGCGAATCTATCAACTGCTTGCATAACTGAATTCTTTTCAGCTCTGCTTAGTTGGTAAAAGGGCTTGAGATTAATTCGCACGCCCTTGCTTTCAACTACTCGATTCCATCCCCCAACTACAACCCCCTCAATCACTAAAGGAGCATCAAAGATTAACTTGGAGGCCGTGGTTTGTTGGTTGAACTTTGGATGCATGCCTGCACTTCGATCTTTGTAACTGATGAAATACTCGTCATAGGCAGGTAACAGATGTGCGCGTTTTGCCAAGTCTGGGGGTTTAGTAGTTTTCGACCCGGAAAAATAGATGTTCGTCTCAACAAGATCCTTCTTTAACGAACGATCCACTAAATCCAAACCTCTCTTCGCCTGGCCCGCTGTCAACCCAGACCACCAAACAAAGTCTTTGACGGTTGCCGGGCCACGAGTCACAAAATAACGCTCAGTGAGTTCAGCAAGTGCTTCGTCAGGTTCGAGCATCCTTGATTTTGGCGCACGCTCGTCAAGGAGGGCGTAGGTAAACTGATTCCCTCGTCTGGCACCGCTACAAACGACTCCATCAAGCTCAGCCCGGATCATGATGTAACCAAGGCAAATTGAATCACCTGGATCAATACCAGCGCGCTCGAGAACTAAGCGCAACTCAGCCCGCGTTAACTCCCGGCCTCCCCGAAGCGCTCTTGATAAAGCTCTGTGTGTGCGTTTGAAAATGGACTGATCCAAACCTTTCTGTCGATAAGCATGTGCACTGACTGCATTGATCCTGGGCGCAGTCAATTGGAGCAACCAGCGAATATCTTCGCGGGCAACAAAGTGCCATGTTGGTCGCATGATATGTAGCCGGAGGATTCGACCATCTGCAAAAGCTTTTTCTACTTCGTCGTCACTACTCGCGACTGTTCGTTGGGCCAGTGCCCACTTGGCACCGTAGTAGTCCTGCGCCTGAACAGCAACCAGCGACCTAACGACCTCAACTGGATCTTTGAATTTCGAAGCCAACAAGTGTTGGTTATGCAAACGAATGTGGCGAATGTTTGGCATCGGCTTTTAGAACTTAGCGACTTTGGACTTTGAGCTTTGGACTTGCTACTTTTTTACGTCACAAAGTAACAATTTCAAAGTTAAAAGTTCAAAACGGCGGAGGCTGCATGTCCAGACATTTTTCTTTTGATGAAGGAACCTATAACTACCTGGTGAACACTTCGGTGCGTGAAACGGATGTAGCAAAACGGTTACGCGAAGAAACCCAGAAACTTCCCATGGCCGCTATGCAAATCGGGCCAGACCAGGGGCAGTTTATGCAAATGCTTGTACAACTAATTCAAGCAAGAAAAACGCTCGAGGTTGGTGTTTTCACAGGTTACAGTTCGCTTTGGGTGGCCGGCGGTTTGCCGGGCGATGGTCGCATTATTGCCTGTGACGTAAGCGAAGAATTCACAGCCGTCGCGCGGCGTTACTGGAAAGAAGCCGGCGTAGACCATAAGATCGACTTGCAACTTCGTCCGGCGCTGGAAACGCTTAACGAGCTAATCGCAAACGGAAATGCCGGGACATTCGACTTCGCCTTTATCGATGCAGATAAGAGTAACTATGACAACTACTATGAGCGCACCCTTAAACTTCTTCGCACTGGCGGGCTAATTGCGATTGACAATACGATTTGGTCAGGTCGCGTAGCTAATCCAAACGAAACTGACGAAGACACAGTCGCCATCAGGAAACTGAACGAGAAACTTCACCGAGATGAACGCGTCGCGCTGAGCATGCTAACCGTGGGTGATGGGCTAACCCTTGCAATGAAACGATAAATCGGAACGGAAAGAAACTTAACCACCGAGTCACGAAGACACAAAGACACAAAAACATCAAATGTTTAAGATAGTTCGTGTCTTTGTGACTTCGTGTCTTAGTGGTTAAATCTCTTCGTTAAAACGCGTCGCAAATTGGCAACGGTTAGCTCATCAAACGAAAATCTTTTTTGTAAACTTCTTCGTACCTCATTGCATTAGACTGTGTTCCAGGGAATGAAACAAATTCGCGAAGAAACAATCGCTCACTATCGAATAGTGGAGCCAATTGGGGCTGGCGGCATGGGGGCGGTCTATAAAGCCTACGACAAGAAGCTCCACCGTACTGTTGCCCTGAAGGTCCTGCCGCCCGAATACGTGTCGCAACAAGACAGGCGGAGACGCTTTTTTCAGGAAGCACGAGCCGCATCAGCTCTTAATCACCCTCACATTCTTACTGTTTTCGAGGTGGGAGAAGATGAGGGCAAACCCTACATCGCAATGGAGTACGTTGAAGGAGAAACCCTTCGCCAAAAGATCAAGTCTAAAAAGCTACAAATCAAACAAACTCTCGACATTGCGATTCAAATTGCCGACGGCCTCGGCAAGGCTCACGAAGCCGGCATCATTCATCGCGACTTGAAGCCTGAGAATTTGATGATTAATCGCGATGGTTACGCCAAGATCCTCGACTTTGGTCTAGCCAAGCTCATTTCTCAACGTGAGCGCCAACTCGCCGCCGACAGCGCCCAGAAGACATTGTTAAAGGTTCAGACCGAATCCGGCACGCTGATGGGCACCGTGAATTACATGGCTCCGGAGCAACTGCTGGGAGAACGAGTGGACCGGCGTTGCGATGTTTTCTCGTTCGGTGTCGTCTTATGTGAAATGCTAACCGGCATTGCGCCTTTTGTTCATGACAACCGGATCGACACGATGCACGCTATTCTTCACCGCGATCCGCGTCTCCCCGATGCTGCGCATCCTGATGTACCTCTTGATCTGCAACGCATACTCGGCAAAGCCCTGGCAAAGTTACCGAAAGACAGGTACCAAACCGTTAACGATCTTGCCGAAGAGTTGCGCTCATTGAAACGCGATCTGGATCTTGGGAAGGCAATACCAATAGGCTCGAGTCGTACCAAACTGGTGTTGAAAAGAGTCGCGACAGGTCCCAGGGCTCGCGCAATCGATTACGAAGCCGAACTCAACGAAGCGCAACTGATGGCAGTCAAAACAACCGAAGGTCCACTGCTGATAGTTGCAGGCGCAGGCACCGGCAAAACGAGAACTCTTGTCTATCGAGTCGCGCGTCTCGTTGAGATTGGAGCCAAACCTGAATCCGTGCTTTTACTGACGTTCACCCGGCGAGCCGCTGCGAGCATGTTAACGCGCGCCGCGTCCCTGGCTGATGCACGGTGTCAACGCGTTTCAGGTGGAACCTTCCACTCGTTAGGCCATTCGGTATTACGAAAATTTGCCGACCAGGCAGGAGTGCAACGCAACTTTACAGTCCTGGACCAAAGTGATGCCGAGGATCTGATCGACCTTGTGCGCCGGCAGATAAAATTGAGCAAGGGCCAACATTTCCCGCGCAAACGAACCATTGCTGCAATGTTCAGCACGATAGTCAACAAAGTCGTACCGTTAAAAACTGTACTCAATCAGGAGTACCCACAGTTTTTTGATCAACGTAAGGAACTCGAAAGTTTGTTCAGGTTGTTTGAAGACTACAAACGATCCAAACAGATGCTCACCTACGATGACTTGTTGGTGCGTTTCAAAGAAGGCCTCGAAAGTAGCAAGGAAATGCGTGATGCGCTTTCCGATCAGTATCGCTACATCATGGTCGATGAGTATCAGGACACCAACAAACTTCAGGCACAGATCGTTAAGTTGTTGACTGAGCAACATGACAATGTTGCTGTAGTCGGCGACGAATTCCAGTCGATCTATTCGTTTCGGGGCGCCAGCCACAAGAACATGTTGGAGTTTCCGAAACTATTCCCCAAGGCACAGATCATCAAGCTCGAGGAAAATTATCGGAGCACGCAGCCGATTCTTGACGTAGCTAATTCGATCATGGAGGGAGTGAAGGAGAGTTACAAGAAGAAACTCTTTTCAAGAATCGAAGGGGGTGATGTTCCCGTTGTGGTCGGAGCCCGCGATGAAAATGAACAATCTCGCTTTGTTGCGCAACGGATAGATGAGCTCCGGGACGCAGGTGTTCCATTAAGTGAAATCGCTGTCTTGTTTCGTTCTAGTTCCCACTCATTCGATTTGGAAATAGAGCTAGGGAAACAGGGAATTCCGTTTCGCAAGTTTGGGGGGATGAGGTTTGCGGAATCCGCCCACATCAAGGATGCGCTATCGTTTTTGCGGGTTACAGTTAAACCCGCTGACACGCTTTCGTGGTTTCGCATGCTAAAACTAATCGACCACGTCGGCGATGCCACTGTCTATCAAATTCTCGAATACCTTGGAGTCGAGCAGCGCGACTTTCGCTCATCACGAACAAAGGAAGCCTTGTTCCGGAAACTGCATCGCTTTCCCGGACGAGCTAGTTACCAGGCACAATTAGTGCGCCTGGCGCGTGTGCTGACTACGATTTCCGAAAGCAAGACTACCGCTGATCAATTGTCGGCCGTGTTGCGCTTTTATCGACCTCTGTTAAAGAACAAGTATGACGATGCACAGCGGCGTGGTCGCGATCTTGAACACCTGCAAACGATTTCAAAGCGCTATAAGTCCACAGCCAAATTGCTCGAAGACGTAGCGCTTGATCCAACCGAAGTGGTTGACGGTAATACAAATCGCAGGACGGGCTTTGTCACTCTTTCTACCGTGCATTCAGCCAAGGGATTAGAGTGGAACAACCTGTTCATTATCTGGATGACGGATGGCTGGTTTCCTTCAAATCGTTTTCAGGATGAATTTGACGACCTGGAAGAAGAGCGTCGCTTACTTTATGTAGCAGCCACACGCGCCAAGCAAGAGTTGAGTTTTGTCTATCCAGTGAACGTTTATCGAGGCCCAGAGACCGATAACACCCCAGCGCTTTCACGGTTTCTGGAGCCAATCCCTCCCGATATTCTCGCCCATGCGAGTCTGGATTGACTCCGCCTTGACAAGCAGATAACCAAATCAAAACTTCTTCTCTGCGTCTCGGCGTTCTCCGCGCCTCTGCGTTGGAAAAGTGCTTGACCGACTTTTAACGCGGAGAGGCAGAGTACGCGGAGACGCAGAGAGTTTCTCAGAAGACTCGAAGACACAAAGACACGAACTGCTCCCAATAATTTGAATTTGTGCCTTAGTGTCTTTGTGTCTTTGTGTCTTCGTGGTCAAGGTTTTTTGCGGAAAGAGCTTTTCACAGAATCTCGGTAGCGGGTGCGTGGTGGCATGTGTAACAATGCCCGCACACCAAAATCAGGAGGGTTAATCATGCGTTGGAGAGGTGAACGCCAAAGCGACAACGTAGAAGATCAACGTGGCATGGGCGGTGGCGGAAGGGTCGCCATCGGTGGTGGTATCGGCACGCTGATTATTATTATTATCGCAGTGATCCTCGGCGCTGATCCTCGCCAGTTATTACAGCAACTGCCAACTGAGGCACCTGCTCCTACCTCGCAGAGTTCGCAGCCTCGAAATCCTGAAGAAGAAGAATTGAAACAGTTTGTCTCTGTCGTCTTAGGTAAGACAGAAGACGTGTGGGAAGACATTTTCAGACAAAACGGCAAACAATACCGGGAACCGAAACTGGTCTTGTTTAGTGAAAGAGTGGAGTCAGCGTGCGGTTTAGGCGGTGCCGCTTCCGGACCGTTCTATTGTCCTGGCGATCAAAAGGTCTACATTGATTTATCGTTTTATGAGGAATTACGTAAACGCTTTCATTCACCCGGTGACTTTGCCCAGGCCTATGTGATCGCCCACGAAGTAGGACACCATGTTCAGAAACTACTCGGTATTTCGGATCGGGTTGACGCAATGCAACGACGCATGAGCGAGGCGGAGGCAAACAAACTTTCAGTACGGCTTGAACTCCAGGCTGACTTTTTCGCCGGTGTGTTTGCGAAATATGTGCAGAACCAGGGATTACTTGAACAGGGCGACATTGAAGAAGCCTTACAAGCCGCAAGCGCAATTGGAGACGATGCGATTCAACGTCAGAGCAGCGGGTATGTGGTTCCCGACTCATTTACCCATGGCACTTCTGAACAACGTCTTCGTTGGTTTCGAAAAGGATTTGATACAGGTGATATTCGACAGGGTGACACTTTTGCGGCACCAAGTCTCTAAGCTGGGCGACAAACTTGACTACCTGTTGACGTTGAGGCGATCATCCGATTGGTTCTAACATCCTCACAACCAGGAAGTACGAATGACGTCAGAACAAAGACTCGACCGTTTAGAGCGAATTGCCAAATTGATGGCTAGCGCTGGCTTGCGTGCACGGAAGGAATTTCGAGAGCACCTACGTGAGCACGACGAACAGATCGTGATGCTCATGAATGCTCAATCAAATCTGAAGAAGCCTTCGCAAGGCTGGCCGAACCTCAAGCCCATACGGATCGAAAACTCGATGCGTTAATAGATATCATTCGCAAGCGGGAAGATTCAGACAACTAGGGCTGTTGTTCAGGCCAACCTAAAGGTTATTCCGCCGAATACCCGGGTGAAAATCATTTGCTGATTGACCTCTTCAATCGGAGGAACCTCTATGGGATTCACAAGAGTTCGTAGTTCAATCACAGCCTTGCTGCTCGTTGCGTTTTGCGCCTTCTCATACATCTCGGCTCAACAACCTGCGAAAGATCAACAACCAAACGCAAACGAAAAGCCTTCGACCGCGAGCCAGGAGAATTGCCCCGATAGTGAACTGCTCCGCAAGAATGTTTCTCAGTTAAACGGCGAAGTTCAACGTCTCAAAAGACGTATAGCCGAACTCGAAAAGGATCGGTTGGCCACTACCCTCCAGGAACAACTGGAAAAGGAAGAGCAAAGAGGTGAAGGGCTGCAACTTCATTTGCTCGAAATCTCGGAAAAAGAAGAGCCGCTCAAAGCAAAGCTGGACCAAATCAATCAACAGCTGAGACCCGAAGCCATGGAACGCACTATGGCAGGAGTTGGCTCTGTCCACCCTGAAGATTTGCGCGACGAAACTCGCAAACGATGGCTCAATGAAAAGCTCCGGCTACAAGCGCAACTCGAACTCTTTAGACAAGATAGAGTCCGCACACAGGCCTCTCTAGCGACGACCGATGCGGCCATCCAAAGATTAAAAATGAAGCTGGCGGAAGCACTTCGGCCATAAGGCGAACCATTTTATACGGGATTCCCCTACAAAGATTCGAGCCATTCCCCTACAAAATAATCATCTTCTGGTTGATACCGTAAAATCTGAACTGACGGCAAAATCCCTTCCGGTTTGTGAGAGGAACCGGAGTATTGAAGGAAGTAAAAGTTTTCGTAGCGGACGATTCAGACGCAGTCATAAAACAGTTAGAGAGCGCTCTTTCGTCAATTGCTGGATGTAACTTGGTTGGTCAGGCAGGCGGCAGCATACAAGCCATCGAACCTGTCAAATCACTCCAACCAGACGTAATCATTTTAGATATATCGATGCCACACAGAGAAGGCATTGACGTTCTGAGAAAGATTAGAAAAGAAGTTCCATTAGCCGAAATCATAATATTCACCGCTGATCCTTCCGTTATACTTCAGGAGGTTTGTCTCGAGGCAGGGGCAGACTTCTATCTCCACAAAACACAAATACAGGATTTGTTGGACATCTGTTCAATGCGGCTGACTAAGGTATAAGTTTTGCCGCAACAAATCGCGCCGGCCTTTCTTTCCTGCAAGGGGGCTAGCGCGACACCGAGCGCGCGCGTGAGTTTGAAGGGGACAAACGCGCTGCGCTCGGTGTATTTTTGGGCGATGCACCTCTTCAGGCTGGTCTTCCTGACTCTCTGTGTGCTCGCCGTTTCCGGTCACACCACTCGCTTATTTGCACAAAACGCCTCACCTACACCAACTCCGACGCCAACGCTTGGACTAGATCAAGGCTACCTGGAGTTTGAGACACCTGATTTCAAAGTCAGACTTGTAAAGGCAAGTCAAACTGTTGCTGCTTTGCAACCGAATGGCGGCAACGGCTTCGACTTCACCCCTGGGGATCGTCTAGAACGACGCGCGGCCAACGGCTATTATCACCTTGGAGATCTTATTTTCAGTTTGCGGCTAAATGACTCCTGGCGAGAGTTTTCAACTTCCTCATCAAGAAAACCGGCCCGAACGGAAAGCGACGCGTCGGTTACGTCGAGCTTGGCTTGATGGAGGGCGACATCGTTCTCGCTGTGCTCGAAGATTTAAAGCGTGAAGCCTGGGTTGAAAAAGCTAACGATGTTGAAGCGCTAATGAAAGAACGTGCCGACCGTTGGCAAAAGGAAGCTTATCCTTTTGGTAGCGAAATGGCGTGGGACTCAACCGGGCAAGAAGAGGTCTATGCGTGGTGCAAGTATTTTGGGTTTGCAGACAAAACTGAAGTTTCACTCAACTCGATCATTGGTTACATGCCGACAATTCCTCACTGGGGTTACAACGGCAATGCGCGTCGTTACTGGGACTTTCTGTATGGCGGGAAACTGCGAAGGATCGAAAGGCAATTACACCACTACGGTTCCGGTCTTAATGCGATTCCTGTCTTGTCTCATTTTCGTGAACACCCAGATGACTTCTATCTGCTACGCGTTGGTTACGGCGGGATGATGGGAGCTTTGTCGAACACCGATCAAGAAGGATTTGCCTCTGTTGCGTTTCATTCATTCCCTTCAACATTAAAATGGGATCCGTATAGTGGGGACTATGGTCCAAACTTTTTTGGCCACGCAATGAATACGGCCACCTATGTCGTCAACCATCCAGAGTTTGGTTGGCAATCGTTTGGCGGCAACCTCAAACAAGAGGGTGAATGGATCAAAGTACAACCGCTCGATTCATTCCGGATGCGAATCTACCTTGC
>JBKPQV010000628.1:0-5008 GCA_046734235.1 Acidobacteriota bacterium | reverse complement strand
GCTCAGCGGCAAACCGGTTTTTGAGAAGGACCAGGCGGCGGCAGTTGAGCAGATGCTGCAGCTGATAAGCGGCAGCAAGACGCGTGCGTGAGCCAAAAGGAACTCAATGCGGAGATGAAAGCGGAGATGATGTTCAAAAAGTGGTACCCGCGGCAGGGGTCGAACCTGCGACCTTTCGCTCCGGAGGCGAACGCTCTAATCCACTGAGCTACGCGGGCCTAAACAAAATCGCAGGTTTCAAAGAGGCACATAAGAAAGCACCCCTTTTTAACCTCTTTTAGTAGCCCTAGTCAAACGGGGATTTGGTACCGGCCGGCTTTTGTTAATGAGCCGGATTGACGCGGTGAAGAATGGCTTTTAGCAAGACGTGGGAGGAAGATTGCTGGTCGGCATCGAATCACAACGGCTGACCAAATCTATCTGAGAATCTATCGGCGGCTGTCAGCCCCAGTTACTAGGAACTCATTCGTAGGACAGCGATGGTTATCGCTTGTTTCAATTCTCCTAATTGACTTTATGTAGTAGCCGAAATTCTGCATAGGCTAATTGTCACGATTGCGAGACAGCGCCGCACGATCTTTTGCAGATCGTATCTCACTTCAGGATACAGACTAGAGATCGGGGTTGGCTGCTCGCGAAGGATCTTGTTGAGCGAATCGATTGCATCCTTTCCTTCGAAGGCTTTGCGTCGCGTGATCGCCTCATAAAGAATGCATCCGAAGGAAAAAATGTCTGAGCGGTGATCGATTTCCTGCCCACGGGCCTGCGCTTGTTCTGGTGACATGTAGCCGACCGTTCCAACTACGGCGCCAGGCGTCGAGTGCGGTTGCATTATTGCTGTGGCCAGTTCGCTCATGCCGTGGTTGGTTGTTTGTAACGTTTGCTGCTCGATCAATTTAGCAAGCCCGAAATCCAGGATCTTCGCGTGACCTTCGCGCGTGACCATGATGTTGTCGGGCTTCAGATCGCGATGCACGATTCCAACCGCGTGCGCTTTCGCCAGGCCCTCAGCGACGTGCTGCAGATAACGTAAGAGCTTGGGTAGCTCTGTCTTTCTGTCGTGAATGAGTTGTCGTAAAGTGAGGCCGTCAACGAATTCCATCGCAATGAAGTTCGTTCCCTCGCGCTCGCCAATCTCATATATATGCGCGATGTTCGGATGGTTGAGTGCAGCTGCGGCCGTCGCTTCCTGTTTGAATCGCCGCATCCGATCTCGATTTGACGAAACTTCAGAAGGCAAAACTTTTAATGCGACGTTGCGATGAAGCTCATTGTCTTCTGCAAGATATACTTCACCCATTCCGCCCGCTCCAAGCTTCGAACGGATTTCATACCGGCCGAGATGTGTACCTGCGGCAAGGGTCATCGGTGCAAGCGGAGGAATTCTATACGAGTTATTGCAGCGTGCAAAAATTTACCAGGCCCATGAGAAACTTCCGCTCGTCAATCATTGACGACTGCTAATGAAAAGGGGGCGCTTTCCATGGTGCCCGCGTGACCATTAACGATCATCTTGAAGCTAGCTCTGTGCGCAAATTTCATCTGCAGGTGGAGTATCTTCGGGGAGGCTGGCGGTGTGCCGAGCCACGATCTGCCAATGCCCTTTGCGCTTCATCCAGGTGTTGGTGATGCACAGACGACGCTTGATCGGGTGTCCTTCGAAGGTTGCTTCGGCGGCCATGCGATAACTTGACACTGCTGTATCGCCGAAGGCGCGCACCTTCAGATCGGTTTTATCATACCTGCCAACAATTGCCTTCTCAGCCGCAGCTCGCACCTCGGCCATTACCGCTGGCTTGTCAACACAGATGCCAATCGGCGCGGTGACTATGATATCGTCAGCGTACACGCGATTGAGCGCTTCAACATCCAGCCGATATTCAGTTTGTGACAGTTCTTCTTCCAACCTAACAATCTCTTTTTCGACGTCCTTCATTGTTGCGTCTCCTTTCATAACGCCGTTGCCTCGACTGGTGCTCTCAAATTAGAATCACCCACCTCTATGCTATCGAGATAACGGGATGTCGAAGATAGACGCTACGCGGGTCGAAGTCCTTCACGAGTTCAGAAAAACTTCGGAAATATCTCGTAGGCGCACGCCAGCAAGGGCGCAATGTTGATTGCTAGGCCCTCATGCGGTCGAGCTTCTGACAATCTAGCCAGGAAGGCACTAAGGGAGGATGAACACGGATTTTCACAAATATTAAAATCGACTTCTTATCTGTCGCCTCGGTGTTTATCTGTGGCGGATTCTCAAGTGATCGCATGCTGACAAAATGATTAAGTCATGCTCTGGCAGACAGACATTAGTTATGAATTTGGTCCGTTTCGCGTCGACATGCGTGAGCGCCGGCTGCTACGCGACGGCCAGGTCGTCCCTTTGCGGCCCAAAGTGTTTGACGTTCTTCTTGTGCTTGTGCAGAACGGCGGCCGGTTCCTTAGTAAGGAAGAGCTGATAAAGCGGGTTTGGCGCGATACCGTGGTCGAAGAAGGAAACCTCGCGCGCAACATCTCCACTTTGAGAAATGCACTCGGCGAGCGTCCGAGCGAATCTAGATTCATTGAGACAGTTCCGTGGCAGGGGTATCGCTTCGTCGCGGCCGTGAAAGAATTGACCGACGAGCCCGCGAGACGTTCGATCACTTCACTGGCGGTTCTGCCGTTTGTCAATATCGCTGGCGATCCCGATCTCGATTATCTCGCAGACGGAATTGCTGAAGCGCTGATCAATCACCTTTCGCAGTTACCGCAACTGAAAGTGCTATCGCGTAACTCCACATTCCGTTACAAAGGTCGCGAATCTGAAACGTCTGTCATCAGGCGCGAGTTGAACGCGGAGGCGGTACTCGTTGGTCGGGTAGTTAAGCATCACGAACTGCTTTCAATTAGCGTCGAGTTGGTCGACGCGCGCGACGAGAGCCATATTTGGGGTGCACAATACATTCGTGAGCCATCGGATCTCTTCACCCTGCAACACACAATGGCTCAGGAGATCACCAACAAACTACGAGTAAAGCTAACTGCCAAAGACCAGATGCGACTTGGGCGCAGGCACACGGACAGCACCGAGGCCTATCAGTTTTACCTAAAGGGGCGCTACTACTTCAACAAACTAAACTTTGAAAGCCTGCAAAAAGGAATCGAGTATTACCAGCAGGCGATCGAAAGAGATCCTGGGTTCGCGTTGGCTTACGCTGCTTTGGCCGATTCTTTCAACTATCTCGCGCAACCGGCGGACGCCAAGCTGGCGGTAAGCCGTGCGTTGGAGTTGGACGAGACGCTGGGCGAAGCGCATGCGACGCGCGGTTTCTTTAGATGGATTTATGACTGGGACTTTGTCGGTGCGGAAAAGGATTTCAAGGAAGCCATCGACTTAAATCCAAATTGCGCGCAAGCGCATCACTGGTCCGCTCTTTATTTGGCAAACATCGACCGTCAGGACGAGGCTGCAGCTGAAGCCAGGAAAGCGGTCGAGCTTGATCCGCTCTCGCTGCTAATGAACATGACGTTAGGCTTGACCGCATATATGGCGCGCGACTATGAACGGGCGATCAAGGAACTGCAGAACATAATCGAGATGGACTCGTCTTTTGTCGTGGCTCACAGCGTCCTCGGCAACGTCTACCTTCAGCACGGACAATTCGACAACGCAATGGCCGAATACGAAAGAGTGCTGGAATTGTCCAAAGGGGTTGCTCCCGTGGAGATGTCAATAAAGGCTCTCATCGCGCATGCCTACGCCAAAGCAGGCAAGCGAGCGAAGGCGAAAATGCTTCTTAATGAACTACTCGCGAACGACGAGAAGAAGGAAAACACGGTCACACGGCCCGGCTTGTCGCCGCACTTGGTGGCTGAGATTTATGGTGCGCTCAGGTGGAAAGATGAAGCGTTCGCGTGGCTCAACAAAGCCTATGACGAACATGACCCGCAGATTGTAAGTTTGAAGGTGAATCCAACTCTTGATCCCCTGCGGTCGGACCCGAGGTTTATTGAGCTTGTGCGGCGAGTGGGCCTATCTAATTAACAAATGGTGGTCGCTGCGGATCAAAAGAAATGCTCCGGAGGCGAACGCTCTAAGCGGGCCTAAACTAAATCGCAGGTTTCAAAGAGGCTCTTACAAAATGAACCTTTTTGTACCCCTTTTTGTTACCCTCGTCATATCGGGTGGCTAACAGCACCTCAGTTATCCCTCAACTCCTTTTTTTTGAGCAATGAACAAAGAACCCTGCCCTCAACGTCGTGTAATCAGTCGCGCATTCAGCATTCTTTTGATTTTGTGCCTTTTGAGCAGCGGCATCGTCAGCGCTGGGAGTGGTCCTGTATGGCGACACCCGTTCGCTGGAAAGAAACGTAAGAGGATAATCGGACTGCTCGAACTTGCCAGTATCTTTCGCCCCGATGAAGAGGATGTTCCTCCGGAGGCCTCGATTTCTGTCAATCCTGATCAACCGATCCGGGCTTATCTACGTCCCTCCACCAATGCGCCGATAAGCGCACTTCTGAAAACGGCCGACGATATAGAAACCAGGAACGATCCATATAAGCGTCTGGCTGCGCCTGTTTATAACGTAAATGATAGCTGGTACATGATCGGTGTCAGAACCGATGGCGGCCAGATGGAAAAGGCCTGGGTGAAAGTCAAGAATGATAACGCCTTCTCATGGTTGAATAGTTGGATTCTGGTCGCCGACAATTCCTGTTATGTAACCGATAGCTGGGACCAAAAGATATGGGCTGCACCATCGGCTAAGGCGAAGTTTAGAAAGGTCGCTAAGTTGGGCACGAAAGACTTCACCGTTACGGATTCAAATTGGAATGGTGATGAACTCTGGCTCGAGGTCGAGTTTCAGGAACGAGTAGACTGCGATTGGAAAGAATTACCGCCCGTACTTGCTAAGGGGTGGATTCGAGCGTATAGCGCCACGGAAGAGATGCAGGTCTGGTTTTATCCGCGTAGTAATTGCTAATTAAACATCTGGTGGATCCAGCGCACGAGCCAGAATGATAA
>JBKPQV010000627.1:0-6176 GCA_046734235.1 Acidobacteriota bacterium | reverse complement strand
CTTCTCGCCTTAGTTTCGTTAACCGAGTTCCGACGTTGCGAGTGTCCGGTGCGCTATAACGTCGCACCCATAACCATTACCCGCTCTCGTTGACACTCTTAAGAGCGCATGGTAGTGTAACGCCGCATTTATCGACAGTTCTTTTTAGATCTGCATTTGGGTGCTCCGTCATTACGGAGAGAATAGGGAAGCGGGTGAGAATCCCGCGCGGTCGCGCCACTGTGATGGGAATGATGTTTCGTTCCATAAGCCAGGAGACCTGCCCAGAATGCTCAGCTGCCTTATCGACACTCGCGCAAGGTGTTTTGGCCGCCACGGGCTTTCTTTCTGAGTCCGCTGATGCCTGAATTCCCTTGCTGGATCAGGAGGTCAGCGGATTTTGTTTTTTACACGCCGTTATCAACGCCGCCATCAACTAAGCCGCACGCTATTTTTTTGTGCGGTTGCATTCTGCCTATTTTCCGCTTGCTCCGCCCCGAACAACTCGCAAACGCCTGCTCCTTCGCGCCGTCAGTTTACTGACGATTCAGGCAAGCAAGTTTCATTGCCAGCTCAGGTCAATCGCGTCGTTTCGCTTGCCCCGAACCTGACCGAGATCGTGTTCGCTGTTGGTGGCGGCAATCAGCTTGTCGGCAGGACCAGTTACTGCGATTTCCCTGCCGAGGCCAAGTCAGTCGCTGAAGTAGGCGACACGCTGCACCCGAGTCTTGAACGAATCATCGCACTTAAACCGCAAGTCGTCCTTGTGTCGACTGCTTCGCAACTCGAAGGGTTTACTCGACAGCTGCAAGAGCATGATATCGCTGTTTTTGTTACAGACCCGCACGACTTGGATGGGGTGTTTCGGTCGATTGATCAGATCGGCGACATTCTGGGCACCGGTGAGAAAGCGAGGGACGTGACCGACGCATTAAAGCTTCGCGTGATGGTCCTGGCGCAGAAACTTCACATCGCCCCTCCTGTTCGAGTTTTTTATCAGCTTTCGGCCGAACCGCTGTTCACCGCAGGAAAAGATTCTTTCGTCACTGATCTCATCCAGTTTGCTGGTGGGATTTCAGTCACAGCAGATGTTCCCGGCGCCTGGCCTAAGTACAGTGCGGAAGCAGCTCTCGCGACAAAACCAGAAGCGATCATACTTCCTACTGGTGGCTCGATGGGCGATAGCAACACAGACGTCGCTGAGGCTTTGAAACGATCACCCGCAGTATTGCATGGTCGAGTCTACAAGATTAACGGTGATCTCTTAGTCAGACCTGGACCACGTGCCATCGACGGGTTGGAGGAAATGGCGCGAGCGCTTCATCCGGAAAGATTCAAATGACCGGAACCCTTTCAACTCCGAGACTAACAACGAGGATTGGCGTAACGAAGTATCGCGCCACGCTTCGCAGAACTCTTATCGCTTGTGTGACCCTCGCGTTTGTCTTGCTAGTGGCAATCGTGGTTACAGCGCTCATTGGCAGCGAACGGTTGCCGAGAACTGCCACGCTTTGCGCGCTCGCATCTCTTGGGCGTTCAAACTGTGGCCTGACTTCAGATCAGTTTGACATCCTCTTTCAAATCAGACTTCCAAGAATATTACTCGCCGCTGCCGTCGGTGGATCACTCGCAACGGCTGGGGCGAGTTACCAGGCACTCCTGCGAAATCCGCTGGCCGAACCTTACTTGCTCGGTATTTCTAACGGCGCCGCGGTTGGGACCATGACCGCTCTCGTTTTCTTCGGAGCATATGAATGGAGCAGGCCTTTGCTCGCATTCGCCGGTGCTCTCGTCGCGACCCTGGCAGTCTATCGTCTGGCGCGCGGACGTACAGGTGCGACGCCGGAGCGCTTGATTCTCGCCGGAGTGATCGTCACGACATTTCTTTCGTCGGTAATTGTCTTCGTCACGACGATGATGGACGTTACTCGTATTCGCTCGTTCACGTTTTGGCTGCTTGGCGATCTTTCGAGCACGAGCGAAGCCCTATTGCCTTTGTCGATCTTCGTCGCAGTTGCTGGCACGGTGCTGCTCACTGCAAATGCTCGTTCACTCAATCTGTTGATGCTCGGCGAGCGCGACGCGTTCGATTTGGGAGTCGAAGTTGGACGAGTGAGAATTACGGTATTCCTGGTCGCGAGTTTGTTGGTTGGCAGTTCTGTTGCCGCCAGCGGTTCGGTCGGCTATGTCGGCCTTGTCGTTCCGCATCTTGTACGTCTTTCGCTCGGCAGCGACAACCGTTTGAGTATTCCGGCAGCGGCGATCGGGGGTGCGTTGTTTGTGATCGTGGCCGACTCCATTGCGCGGACGCTGATTGCGCCACGTGAATTACCCGTGGGTGCCATCACCGCGCTGATTGGTGCGCCGTTGTTTATCTATTTACTAAGAAGAAACTAGCGATCCTGGAGAATAGTTTGAGGCTCAACTCAGAACGGGAGCGAAGCGACCGATTTCAATTCGCGGCGCGTTCGACCTAAGTTGAAATCGGTCGCTTCGCTCCCGTTCTGAATTGATTGATCATGCTTCTTGAAGCAAAGAATCTGGCGATCAAATACGGCGATCTGCTCGCAGTCGATGGCGTATCCCTGACGCTCAACCCGGGCGACGTCACTGCGATTATCGGTCCAAACGGCGCTGGAAAGTCGACGTTATTGCGCGCGTTGAATGGCTATTTGCACACAAGTGCAGGAACCGTCACCCTCGACGATCAACCGCTCGATAGATTCAATCGCAGGACGATCGGACGTCACATCGCTATTGTCGCGCAGGAAGCTGAGCTGCGTTTTCCAGTAACCGTGATCGAGTTTGTACTCGGCGGTAGATATGCATGGGCCACGAACGCCGCATGGGGCTGGGAAACACAGCATGATTTGGACGTTGTAGAAGCCGTGTTAGCTGAAACGGAGCTTACAAATTTGTCTGGCCGGTTGATGAGCCAGTTGTCCGGTGGCGAACGACAAAGAGCTGTTCTAGCGCGTGCGTTGGCAACCGAAGCACAGGTTCTGCTGCTCGACGAACCGACTGCGAATCTCGACTTATCGCATCAATCATCATTGCTCTCCGTCGTGAGAGGACGTTGCGACAACCAGAAAGTTGCTGCTTTGTTCGTAACGCATGACATCAATCTCGCGGCGCAGTTCGCAGACGTCGTTTTTCTGATGAAAGACGGACGCACGGTTGAATCAGGTAGACCCGCTGACGTATTGCGGCCAGAAGTTCTCGAACAAGTATTCGGGGTCAGAGTGCTGGTGGACGCTCATCCGATATCAGGCGCACCTCGCGTCACACCAGTGCATTCGATGCAACGGTTTGATTGAAAACTACAGAACTGTCAGGTTCAGGGAAGGCGGTGAGAAGCCGCCACTGCCCGCGCAACTGTAAGCAGTGACGAGGCTCTTCAGTGTTAGCCACTGGGAATTCCCGGGAAGGCGAAGAGCCAAGGCGATTGATATTCAGCGCAGCCCCAGGCGATGACTGAAGAATCACAACTGCGAGTCAGGAAACCTACTGACGGTCCTTTTTCAGCTCGCTGCGACGGGCAGGAGAAAGCTAAATGAAGAAGAAACGGTTACTGCACTTATTTAACTATGCGTTAGTGGCGTTATCACTAAGCTTCCTCGTCGGCACAAATGTTCAAGCACAGGACAGTGCGCGCATTCGCGGAACTGTTACAGATGGGGCTGGCGCAAAGGTCAAAGGCGCCAACGTTGTATTGCGCTCGCGCTTCGGACTCCAACTCTCAACTACAACTGATCAAACAGGAAGCTATCAATTCTCAAACGTACGTCCCGGTTCGTATTTGCTCGAGGTAGCTGCGGAAGGATTCTCGGTTTTTACTTCGAGCGATACTGAGATCAAAGTCGGCGACGATGTGGTAATAGATGTCGAACTAAACCCAGCGGGTATCAATGCGAACGTTGTCATCACCGCGACTGGCACTGTTCAACGTGTAGAGGAAGTTGGGAAGGCACTTACCACACTAACTGCCCAAGAGTTGGAGGCCAGTCATGAGTCCAGTTTGCCGGAAGGTCTCCGAGGAACTCCGGGACTGCGTGTGCAACAACAAGGCTCACCAGGCACGCTTACATCTCTCCGTTTGCGAGGACAACGCAACTTTGACACGTCGATTCTCTTCGACGGTCTCCGCGTTCGCGATGCGGCTGACATCAATGGCTCCGCCGTTCCCTTCATCACGGACCTGCTGGTGAATGACGTTGATCGAGTGGAGATCCTGCGAGGTTCCGGCTCATCGATCTACGGAACTAATGCAATCGGCGGCGTTATTAATATCGTTCCTAAATCGGGAGCGGGCACGCCTACCTTCGAGGCTCTCTTTGAGGGTGGTGGTCTTCATCTCTTCCGCGAGCGTTTTCAGGGGAGCGGCGGCATTGGGACGAGAGGCGGTTTTAGTTTTGGGTTAACGCGCGTCGACGTGCGCCGTGGAATTGACGGCGAAGATCAATATGGGAATACCGGTGGCGCCGGCAGACTTCAATATGCATTGTCGCCAACAATCGAAGTCTCCGCCAACTTCTTCGGGACTACCTCAAATGCTCGTATTAACAATAATCCTCAGCCGATTGGCGGAGCGCCCGCGACTGGTCAACCTTTTCCCACGGCCATCGAATTCGTCAACTTCCATCCCGATTTCAATAATCCGGATCAGGGACGGCGCAATTCGATTTGGAGCACTGCGTTGAGGTTCAACCACTATCTCAACGATGCGGTTAGCTACTCGGTCGCGTATCAACACGTTGGCACGCGAAGGCGAAATTACAATGGACCGGAATTCGAACCGCAATTCGCATCACTCTTACCTTTTGGTGAATTCGAATTCACGAGTATCAATAATGGCGAGACCGACACGGTAGATGGCCGCATCAATATCGGGTTTCACAGAACAAACTTGGCTACCGCAGGTTTCGAGTTTGAAAATGAAAGATTGTTCCAACGATTCATGTCGGCTTTCGGAGCACCGCCTGGTACGACGGATCGGCAGCGGACATTCGCGATTTTCGGCCAGGATCAAATTAGCCTTCACGATGGCCGTTTACAGATATCGATTGGTGCTCGCCAACAATTCTTTCGCATTCGTGCGGCGGATCGTCCAGGACCACTAGCCTCGATAACGGCCGACAGTTCACTAACCGGCGACGGCGCGATCGCTTACTTCTTCCAGGCAACGGGAACGAAACTGCGAGCGCACGTTGGTAATGGCTTTCGCGCGCCGTCGCTGTTTGAACGTTTTGGAGATGGAGTTTTTCAGAATGTCCCAACGAGATTTGGCGATCCAACATTGCGTGCAGAGCAATCGATCGCAGTTGATGCCGGTCTGGACCAGCGGCTTGCGAAAGATAAACTGCTCTTCGGTGTGACCTATTTTTACACACGACTGCAGCGAGTTATCGATTTCAAGGATTTTCAAAGCTTCTTCAACCCCACTGCTGATCCGGATCCTTTAGGTCTTGGTCGAACTGGAGGCTTTGTAAATTTTCCAGGCGGTGTTTCGCGTGGCGTTGAGGCCTACTTGGAAACTACTCCGTACCGCGGTGGTTCACTACGCAGCTCGTACACTTACACAAACGCTGATCGCTTTATGGTGCCGGGCGGCCTGCAACCACAGTTCGTCACACCGGCTCATCAGTTTGGATTGTCGTTCGCGCAACGGTATCGACGGTTTCTCGGCAGTGTTTTCGTTAATCGAGTGGGCGATTACTTGGCCCCGGTCTTTCCCGCGACCTTCCGATTTGATGGATATACGAAGGTCGATGCGTTTGTGACCTATGAACACCCAATTGCTGATCGCTCAACACTCGTCCTATTCGGCGGTGCTGACAACTTGTTCGACGAGAAATACTTTGAGAATGGTTTTAGAGCTCCAGGAGTTGTGGCGCGAGGCGGCGTGAAGATTAGATTCTGAGGTAGCTAATAAGACGATGGTTCTTGCAACTGATTCGGGTAGTGCTGCACCTGACTCGATCAGTCGACGGCTGGTTCTCATGTCATGGAGCGGGGGTAAAGACAGCTGCATGGCGTTGGGCGAGCTCATGCAAGCATCGACATACGAAGTAGCCGCGCTGATCACTACGATCACAGAAGACTATGATCGAATCAGCATGCACGGCACCAGGCGTTTGTTGCTGGAGCAGCAGGCGGCATCAATTGGCTTGAGGCTTCACAAGGTTTCCATCCCAAAG
>JBKPQV010000626.1:0-4181 GCA_046734235.1 Acidobacteriota bacterium | reverse complement strand
CGTTTTATGGACCTCGACGGTCTTCACGCTAAGGTCCAATCTGTTTGCGATGTCTTTGTTGCTGTAACCCCAGGAAATCAGTCGCAGGATCTCGGCTTCACGATCCGTAATTTGTCGTGGTGGCTCATCGGCGCTTACCACCGGACGATTGGCAAAACTCCCCATTACCTGACCGGCAACCGCTGGATCAAGATATTTCTTGCCACTTGCGACCGCTCGAATAGCCTGAATCAATTCATTGGCAGGACTCTGCTTTAGCACATAACCTGCGGCGCCCGCACGCAGGATTTGTAGCAGATAGCCGTGGTCCTTGTGACGTGTCAACGCCAGGACCTGGACCTTTGGACAGCACTCTTTAAGCTTTGCTGTTGCCTTAAGGCCGTTCATTACAGGCATTGAAACATCCATCAACACCACATCCGGTTCGAGTTTCTGGGAAAGCTCAACAGCAGACTTACCGTCGCCAGCTTCCCCGATGACTTCCAAATCAGACTGCGTGCTAAGAATTAGCTTCAATCCTTCGCGAACCGTTTCATGATCCTCAGCTATCAGAACCCGAAGCTTCATCATTTATTCTCCCAATTCTCCCCCCCCCACAGGTTTCGGTTGGTCCAACGGGACACGAACAAAAATTGTTGTTCCCTTGCTTGGGTTCGTTTCTATCTGAAACTCTCCAGCTATCAGCGCTGCGCGCTCGCGCATACCATTAAGCCCAAAAGCGTCGGTGTCTTTGGTCTTCTCTTCAAGATTAAAACCATTACCGTTGTCTTCAACAATCAAGAGAACGTGCTCATCACGTCTTTCCAAAATGACGCCGACTCGAGAAGCGCCCGAATGTTTCGCTACATTATTCAAAGCTTCCTGGGTTATTCGGTAGAGATTATTTTCGATTGCTGGATTAAGACGTTCCCCATCCAGTTCAGTCGAATGAAACTCCGATGTTATGCCAGTATGTTCACCCCAGCGTTGAACATAAATCTGCAACGCTTCCTTGAGCCCCAGATCATCCAACACAATTGGTCTAAGTTCCCAGGCTATGAAGTCAACGTCGGAATCCAGGTGCCTGACAATCTCAAGAATGTCGTTAACTTCCTCCCTTAATTTTTCACGTTTATCCGATCTCGCGATCAGGGTTTCTAGTTTGAGTCGGAGCGCGATCAACTGTTGGCCCAGCTGGTCGTGCAGATCTCGAGCAACGCGATTGCGCTCTTTTTCCTGTGAAGTGACTAATTGATTCAGCAGTTTTAACCGAGCGGTCTCAGATTGCCTTCTTTCAGCAACTTCTAACCATAGACTCGTATTGGATTCCTGTAGTTCAGTGGTGCGCTCAGCAACTTTTGATTCCAGACTGTTTTGCGCTACCACCAGCTGACTCCTTGCGGTATTTCTTTCAGTGATGTCCAGCAGGCTTATCACAATGCCACCGATACGATCTTCGCTAGTACGGTACGGCAGGATACGCATCGTATACCAACGATGGTCGACGCTTTCGACTTCCCGCTCTATCTTGTAAAGATTTCTCAAAATCCCATCAAGGTCTTTGGCCAAATCGTCGTATAGCAGTTTGTTCGTGATGTCGAGTAGCGGTCGGCCTACATCAGATGAGATCAAGTTGAAGCAATCGCGAGCTCGCGGCGTAAAAAGTTTCACCCGCAGTGACCTGTCGAGAAATATGGTGCCGATGTCGGTGGAGTTCATCAGGTTCATGAAGTCGTTATTGGCCTGACTGAGTTCCTCGATTTTAACCTTGAGTTCCTGGTTAACTGTGGTTAGTTCTTCATTAACTGATTGAAGTTCTTCTTTGCCAGTCTCCAATTCCTCTGCTACGGATCGCAACTCTTCATTCATCGCCTGCAGTTCTTCGTTTGAAGCTCGCAGTTCCTCCTGTTGAATTTCATACTGCTCGACCGTTGCTCTCAACTGGGATTTCGAGTGCATCAGCTCATCTTCAAGTTGTTGCGCTATAGGTTCAGTACTTGAGATCTCTGACTTCCTGGCTACGACCTCGGGAACAGTTTCTCCTTCCTCAAAGAGCACCAGGACGAAGCCGCGAGTTGGATCTCCTTCGCGTAGTACTGGCCTAACGGTTATCGACACGTTGATAGAGTCGCCTTCAAGAGTGCTCATCGTTAAAACGGAAGTTTGTACTTGAGCTCGGTTTTGGACTGCCTGGTAGAGCGCGGTGCGAAGGTCGAGTCTCAATTCAGGTCTAATCAGTTTGAGAAGATTGTGCGACAGTTCACCACCACCAACTTGTAAATAACGTCCGGCGCGGTCCGACAAATGGACGATGTCATAGGCTTCATTAACCACAAGGCTCGGCGGTCCAACTTGTTCGAGAAGCCGCTGGTGTAAGTCCACATACGACAGCCGCTCCATTGCCCTCAGTTCCTGCGGCGTTCTTTCTCTCTCGACCTGAGGTGCCAAAAGTGGTTTGAAATTAATGTCCGCGAGAGGAAAGGCCATGCGGGTCGGAACAGGACGACTTTGAAAAATGTGATGAGCTTTATCGAGAGTCGTGAAAAGGTCTAACGAAGCCTCGATCGATTCTGATGCGCCAAGAAAAAGATAGCCGCCGGAATTGAGTGCGAAGTGCATAACTTCCAGCACTCGCGATTGCGCAGTTCGATTCAGGTAGATTAAAAGATTGCGACACGAAACAAGGTCAAGATGAGAGAACGGTGGATCTTTGATGATATTGTGGACTGCGAACAATATAGTTTCGCGCAGTTCGCGTCGAATCCTATAGCCTTCGTGTTCTTTAACAAAAAATCTTCGCAGGCGTTCTGGAGAAACATCCGCTACTTCGGCTTCTGTATAAAAACCTTCGCGAGCGAAGGAAATAGCTGCGGCGTCGAGATCGGTAGCGAACAGTTGGATGCGAGGTGGATTCACGATCGATGATGTTGTTTCGTTCAAAAGCATAGCGACGGAATAAGCTTCTTCGCCAGTAGCACATCCGGGTATCCAGATACGAACAGAGTCCTCCTCGTCTTTCTGCGAAAGAATTGCGGGCAGCACCCGCGTTGCAAGCGCCTCGATTGCAGCGGTGTCTCTGAAGAAGTTGGTAACGCTAATCAACAGATCCTTCATCAACGCGTGTGGTTCCGCGCGATCGTCTTTAAGATATCTGGCATATTCACTCAAACCAGATAATTCCTTTATGCCAACGCGCCGTTCGATGCGACGCAAGATTGTCGCTCGTTTGTAATTTGAGAAGTCGTGTCCAGTACGCATCCGCAATTGCGTGAAGATGTCGCGCAAAGCCTGTTCGTCTGGGGCTTCGACTTGAGGAAGGTCAAGGAGTTGTATTGAATTGCGGTGATCTTTGTACGAAAGGATCTTCTTGGGAATCTCTTCAACTGGCAGAACGTAATCAACTAATCCAGTGGCGATTGCATTACGAGGCATGTCGGTGTACTGGGCCTCGGTGGGATCTTGAGCAAAAGCGACTCCGCCATATTCCTTAATTCTTTTCAGTCCCATGGAACCATTTGCACCCGTTCCCGAAAGAATTACTGAGACGGCACGAGAATCGTTTGTTTCGGCAAGTGTACGAAAAAAAAGATCAACGGGTGAACGACGTTCCTCTAAGCCAATCATGTCGGTCAGTGCGAGATGGCCATCTGTCATGGCCAGGTTTTGATTCGGTGGAATGACGTACACGTGATTAGGATCAACTTTAACGCGTGCTTTGACCTGCGTGACTGGTATTTGAGTTGATAATTGAAGTATTTCGGCCAGCTTGCTCTCATGTTCAGGCGACATGTGAAGGATCACTACATAAGCAATGCCGCTGTCCACAGGTACCTGGGAAAAGAATTGTTTTAGAGCCTGAATACCTCCTGCAGATGCACCCAGTCCAACTACCAAAAAGTCGTCTTCGGGTTGCGACGTCGATCGTTTTTGGTCAGACCCGTCGACCATCACCTGTCTCCTTCAGGGTCGAAATTGTTGTTCGATCAAGCACTACGGACGTGATCGAAGCAGAATAGAACGGGAACAATCGGGGTAACGGCTGTTAGTCTAGTTGAAGAAGATGGGACTGTATAGTTTTGGCTGGGAGGCAGGGACTCGAACCCCGATAGCCAGATCCAGAGTCTGGAGTCCTACCATTGGACGACCTCCCAGCACTTAGAGGAATCTGAATTTACGTATCAGATTGATACTTGTCAACTTCG
>JBKPQV010000625.1:0-3422 GCA_046734235.1 Acidobacteriota bacterium | reverse complement strand
AACAAACCGTACAAGGTTGCGCTGACTGCCTGCATGCGGAAACTGCTCGCTATTCTCAACATGATGGTTCGCAATAACACCGAGTGGATTAACAAGCAGGCGCCAGTTTCCGCTTGACATCTAACACAGTTGCTACCGCGTTACGGTACTGACTTCATCGTCACAAGATCCATTTTGCAAGGTCTCTCAAGCTTATCGGAAACAAACCACTAGGAAGCTACTCCTAAACAGTCAGAAGGAAACTATGAAGCTAAAAAACTATTCAGTCGCTGTTGCCGCATTCTATTTTTCATCACTGGTGCTTGCTCCGCGCAGTCACAGTTGCCCGATACACCCGCTGGTAACCAAGCGCGCGGGTGGCTGGAAGTTTTCAACTCTGGAGATGTCGAGAAGCGTAGGGCGTTCCTGCAAAAGAATTACCCGAGTCGGTTGGAACGCTTTGATCGCGAAACAGAAATGCGACGGGGGACTGGTGGGTTCGAAGTCAAGAAAGTTGAGGAGTCGACAACAACCAAAATCGTCATGTTGATCCAGGAACGCACTGGAGATCAGATGGCTCAATTCACCGTTGAAGTCGAACCTGCTCCGATCGCGGCCCGGAGTTTGAACCGGGCAGTTCTTGTGGGTTAATCATCAGGATGTAGTCACCTCGCTCAGTAGACTCCAAGACCTGACTACAACACTCACTCTTTTCCTCCGGCGCGCTCGCGTCAAGAGCATTTACTGGCGTCGTGCGTGGAAAGGATGTGAATATCCATGGACTGCCGTGTAGGGATTTGAATGTAAGTAGAAATGCATTCGTTATGTTTGGTTTGGATCATCCCTCGCTTGCCTATGAACACCCGTATCGCCGTCGGACGTTCTGGAGGATCGTCCTTCCTAATCCTTTTAGCAACTTGATTGATAAGTGCGAAAATTGCGAGGCTGTAAACGGGGAGCATCATTGGTATAACGTCGATGGCGAGCGCAGCGGTTGCTATCACTGTAGGATTGTTCGAGAGGGACGTCTCTGGGAAGAATGATTTAGTCTTACGATTCATCCAGTGACTTTCGCTTGATCTCCAATCTGGCTCATAAAGAAACCTCAGGATAGAATTACTCCAATAAAACAATCATGCGCGCGATAAAAAAGACTGCCACCTGTTTGGCAATTCTAGTTCTCCTGACACTCACAGTATCCGGTCAGGCTCGTCACAACTTTAGCTGGAAAGGCGAGGACTTTCTTCTTGACGGCAAGCCTTTCATCATACGCTCAGGTGAAATGCACTATCCGCGCGTGCCCAGGATCTATTGGCGAGATCGATTTAGAAAAGCAAAAGCAATGGGTCTGAACACGATCACTACCTATGTGTTCTGGAACTTGCACGAACCGAAACCAGGGAAGTTTGATTTCACGGGCAATCTCGATATCGGGGAATATATCAAGACTGCTCAGCAAGAAGGTCTTTACGTCATCGTTCGACCCGGTCCTTACATCTGCTCGGAATGGGACTTCGGTGGACTGCCCGCATGGCTCCTGGGCCAACACGACCAGCGCGACCGACCCGACCAGCGCGATATGAAGGTTCGCAGTAGTGATCCAAGATTCTTGAGTGCTGCTCGCGCTTACATGAGGTTGGCAAGCGGCTAGCTCCACTCCAGATAAGTCGTGGCGGCAACATCATCATGACCCAGGTTGAAAATGAGTACGGCTCCTTTGGTGATGACAAAGCTTATCTAGATGAAGTCAGGAAGATGATTGTCGAAGCGGGATTTGAGGTTCCACTTTTCACCTCCGACGGTTCAGAAGATTACCAGCTGAAAAACGGCACGTTGGCTGACACGCTCTCAGTCATAAATTTTGGTGTGGATGAAAAGAATGGACTGAAAGCCGTAACGAAAGAGTTTGAGAATTTTGCCAGGTTTCGTCAGAACGTTCCGCGAATGGTGGGTGAATACTGGATTGGATGGTTCGATCACTGGGGCGGGAAGAGACATACCGTTAGTCCTGAAGCTGCGGCAGATGGTGTGAACTGGATGTTGGACCATGGCATTTCGTTCAACCTTTACATGTTTCATGGTGGAACGAATTTCGGTTTCATGAACGGAGCGAATGCTACTAAAGAATCACAGTTCATGCCTGACACGACGAGCTATGACTACGATGCAACGCTTGACGAAGCCGGCAATCCCACCCGGAAATACTTTCTGTTAAGAGAAGTGATTCGAAAGCATTTGCGGCAAGCCCTCCTTGACAGTCGGGCTACTGCCCCGCGCGGCGAAACATTGCCTGAGGTTCCGAAGAGTTCAGCCCTAATCGCGATTCCCGAATTCGAATTGAAAGAGACTGCAGACTTCTTCTCGCTGCTCAAGGCTCCAGTTCGATCTCGGCAGCCGCTTTCAATGGAGGACGTGGGGCAAAGCTACGGTTTTATCCTGTATCGAACAAAGCTCAAAGCGCATGTGAATGGCCCATTGAAGTTTGAGAGCGTTCGCGACTACGCGCATGTGTTTGTTGATGGACGACTGGTTGGACAACTTGATCGAAGGCTTGACCAGACTGAGTTACCGATCAGTGCGCGTAAGGGCTCGACCGTTGATGTCCTTGTCGAAAACGGTGGGCGTGTCAACTTCGGCAAGAACTTTGTGTTCGAGCGTAAAGGAATTGTCGGTACCGCAAAGATAGGCAGCGAGGAACTACGAAACTGGGAGATGTTCAAGCTTCCACTCGAGAATCTTTCGTCATTGAAATTCGCAGGCACCGCGACAAAGTATGGCCCGGCTTTCTACCGTAGTAACTTTGCGCTGCGAGATGTTGGTGACACGTATCTCGATATGAGTAGCTGGGGTAAAGGTCACGTTTGGGTGAACGGTCATCATCTCGGACGCTACTGGAATATCGGTCCACAACAATCGCTCTACCTTCCTGCTAACTGGCTCAGAAAAGGCACGAATGAGGTAATCGTACTGGACGTGCTGGGTCCGAAGGTTACACGGATCCGCGGTGTAAATGTGCCTATATTTCGAAACTAATTTCTAATGGAGAAACCATCCGCAGATTACACCGATTACGCAGCGCGGCGAAGCCGCAACCAAAACACCATCCTGAAAGGATGTAATTGAATAGCCGTGGGCGAGTCCCGACGCATCGGGACGAAGCCCATGGAACAGAGCGCGTTTCTTGAGCAGACCCTGAAAGGGTCAAACCCATGTTTGTTCGACCCTTTCAGGGTCCAACAAATCTTCACCTTTGTCCCGGGGGCTTCGCGCAAAGCCGCTCGCCCCCGGCTACTAACTTTTGTCCTTTGAGGACAGGAGAATTTGCTAGAAAACAAGGATTACATGGCGCTCGGCTGGAGCGCGACCCGCACCGCGAATTCAAACTATAGACATACAGCTCCTCCGGAGCTAGGACTGGTTAGCCAAGTAGTCTGCAACCACAC
>JBKPQV010000624.1:0-7638 GCA_046734235.1 Acidobacteriota bacterium | reverse complement strand
AGCCAGTACCGCACATGTACTTTTCCTATCACCAGGTTAATTGGGGTTCGATGCAGTTAGTGATGAGAACGCACTATGCTGATCCGTTGCGACTAACCAACCCTCTTCGCAATGAACTAGCGACAATCGACCGAAATCAACCAATACATTCTTTCAAGACCTTGCAGGCAACAGTATCGGATCTGGTCGCCCCGCAACGCTTCACAACATTGTTGCTTGCCGCTTTTGCGGGTCTCTCAGCATTGCTTTCGGCGATTGGGATCTATGGCGTGATTTCGTATTCCGTGAGTCAGACGATGCGAGATATCGGCGTGCGCATCGCGTTAGGTGCAAAGAAGACCGATGTCCTCTGGTTGGTGATTGGACATGGGATGACATTAACAGTTGCGGGAATCACTTTAGGGCTCATCGGATCGTATGGACTGACCCGATTGATGCGGACCGTTCTTTTTGAAGTTACACCAACAGACGCGACTACTTTTATTTCAGTTGCGATCGCTTTGATCGTGATTGCGCTGGTGGCTTGTTACATACCGGCGCGCAGGGCAACGAAAATCGATCCATTAGTCGCGCTTAGATACGAATAGAGACTTGGGTCTTTGGCCTTGGGTCTTTGGATTTGGATCTTTGATCTTCGGCATTGGGAGCTGGGCCTTCTGAGGACTTCGGAATCGTGCGAGCGTCCTTTTCGAATGCCTAAGACCCAAGACCAAAGACCAAAGACCTAAGATCCAGAAAAGCTCTAACTAACAAGGGGACGAGAGACATGCTTAACGATCTGCGCTTCGGCCTAAGAATTTTACTCAAGAGTCCAGCGTTTACCGCTGTTGCCGTTTTGTCTTTGGCGCTGGGAATTGGGGCCAATACAGCGATCTTTCAATTGCTTAATGCAGTTCGCCTCAAGACATTACCCGTTAGAAATCCTAATGAGCTCGTGCAGGTTCGAATGCGCGATAGTGACATCGACCTGACGCGCGGCAACAAGGGATGGCTGCGATACTCATCACTCACCAATCCTCTCTGGGAGCAGATCCGTAATCGACAAGAAGCTTTCTCCGGCTTTGCTGTCTGGGGTGCCAGCGGATTCAACCTGGCACAGGGAGGCGAGATTAGACCAGCTCGTGGTCTATGGGTGAACGGCGAATACTTTAACGTTTTAGGAATACGGCCGGAGCTTGGGCGAGTCTTCAACCAAGCCGACGATCAACGTGGTTGCTCTGCACCCGGTGTGGTGATTAGTCATGGATTCTGGCAAAGCCAATTTGGGGGAGCCCAGGATGTAGTCGGTAAGAAGGTGACGTTGTCTGATCGGCAACTTGAAGTTGTTGGCGTCACGCCGGCGAATTTTTTTGGACTGGATGTTGGTAAGTCCTTTGACGTCGCCCTACCGATTTGTGCGGACGCCCTCTTTTCTGGAGCCAATCAGCGCCTCGACTCGGGTACTGACTGGTGGCTGATGATCACCGGCCGCCTCAAGCCTGGATGGACAGCTGAACAAGCCAGTGCTCATTTGGAAACGATCTCGGCGTCGCTGTTTCAGCAGACGTTGCCGGCAAATTATCCAAAGGCAAGCGTTAACGATTATCTCAATTCACGACTGCGTGCCGTTAATGGTGCGTCCGGCTATTCGGACCTACGACAAAACTATGAGCGACCCCTTTGGTTGTTGCTGGCCATCGCCGGGTTGGTGCTTTTGATTACTTGCGCCAACCTGGCGAATTTGTTGTTGGCCCGCGCCAGCACTCGCGAACGTGAGATTGCTGTCAGGCAGGCCGTAGGTGCTTCGCGATTCCAAATCGTCCGACAGCTGTTGGTGGAAACTTTGTTGTTAGCCGCAGTCGGAACGGTGATCGGCGCCGCATTGGCCCAGGCGTTGACTCAATTCCTCGTTGCTTCGATTGGGACCAGAAACAACGTCGTATTTTTAGACGTCACACCTGACTTGCGCGTGTTGGGCTTCACTGCCGGGGTTGCGGCACTCACGTGTGTTTTCTTTGGCCTTACTCCGGCATTGCGTGCCACTCGAGTTAGTCCGGGCGCTGCGATGAAGGCAGCGGGTCGTGGACTAACAGCAGGGCGCGAACGGTTTAGCCTAAGACGAGGACTAGTTGTGGCGCAGGTCGCTCTATCGCTCGTGCTTGTTGCGAGTGCTTTGCTTTTCAGTCGCAGCCTCAACAAGTTGCTCACTCTTGATGCAGGTTTCAAGCAAGACCACCTCCTGATTTCAAGTGTTGGTTTCAATCGTTTGAAGATTGAGCCACTGCGTCGCCTTGAATTTAGAGGACAGCTGCTGGAAAGAATCAAAAATGTCCCAGGCGTCGATGATGTCTCCGAAATGGATACGCTTCCTCTCACTGGCGGCGGCCGCGGTAACAATGTCTGGTTGGAGGGGAGAAGCACAGAGGATCGGATTGGCGCCTCATTCAATCGAGTTGGTGTCGATTATTTGAAGACTTTACAGATTCCACTGCTCGCTGGCCGTACGTTTAATTCAAACGACACCGTGAATGCTCCCCATGTAGCGATCATTAATCAAACTCTCGCAAACATGTTGCGTGAGCCGAATCCCGTCGGAAAACGGCTTGTAGTTGAGGCGACGCCCGGCGATCCAGAAACCTATTACGACATCATCGGCATGGCCCGTGATGCAAAGTTCGAAGATCTGCGGGAGGAGAATCTGCCGGTCGTCTATCTCGTGAGCATGCAGGATAAATATCCTTCATCAGGACGTCGCTACCTGGTTCGTTCAAACCTTCCGCCGACCGAGCTCACTGCTTCAATTAATCGTAGTTTGATGGAATTCAATCCCGGTTTAGACGTGAGCTTCCAGGTGTTCAAGACCATGGTCGAGGAATCGTTACTTCGCGAACGATTAGTTGCGAGGCTTTCTGGTTTCTTCGGAATTCTGGCACTGCTGCTCGCGAGTATCGGACTGTATGGTTTGCTTTCGTATGGAGTAGCAAGCCGGACAAATGAGATTGGCATTCGTATGGCGTTGGGAGCGCAAACTAATAACGTACTCACATTGATCCTGAAGGAGGCAATTCTACTGGTACTGGTTGGTCTAGCTGTTGGCATTCCTCTGGTGTGGTACGCGTCGAAGTTCGCGAAGAGTTTGTTGTTCGAATTATCGCCGACTGATCCGGTGTCGTTGGTGGGAGCCGGGTTGGTGTTGATCATCGTCGCTTTAGTTGCTGGCTATCTGCCGGCGCGCCGGGCGACGAAAGTAGATCCTTTAACGGCACTTAGGGATGAATGAGATTTCAGATTTCAGATTTCAGATTTCAGATTTCAGATTTCAGATTGCAGGCGGGAGTAAAGACCTAAGGCCAAAGACCAAAGTACAAAGACCTAAACATCATGATCCGAGAAACTATCCAAGATCTCCGCTACGCCTTTCGCATGCTACGCAAGAACCCCGGGTTCACGGTAATAGCAGTGTTAACTCTGGCATTGGGCATTGGGGCTAACAGCGCGATCTTTTCGGTCGCGAATGCGGTCATCATTCAACCGCTTCCATTCAAGGATCCTGCCCGTCTCGTAACGGTGCTGGAGACAAAGGCAAGTCAGAATCTTGATTGGCTCTTTGTAACCGGCAACAACTTCGTCCAATGGCAAGAGCGGACCGATTCATTTGAACATCTCGCAGGTATGCAAGGTTGTGGCTTTCGGCTCGCGAAGGAAGGCGAACCACAGGGGCTAAACGGAAACTGTGTATCGGCTAGCTTCTTTCCCATGCTGGGTGTTCAACCATTAATGGGACGGCTTTTCACCTCAGACGAAGATCAACCGGGTCGTGATCGTGTTGCCGTGGTGAGTCACGACTTTTGGCAAAAGCACTTCGGCGGCGATCAGAACATCCTCGGGAAATCGATCTGGCGCTCAAGTGATCGGGCTCCCTTCACCATCATTGGTGTTCTACCACCCGACTTTCAGTTTGCGCGTGACAACGTCTCGGTTTGGGCGCCCCTGGCACTCGACAAAGCGGCCCCCTCGCAACGTGGTCATTTATTAATGGTCTTTGCCCGGCTCAAACCTGGGGTCACAATTCCAGAAGCACAAGCTTCGATGACCACTCTGGCCGCGCAACTCGAGCGGGAATTTCCAGCGACCAATTCTGGTTGGGGTGTCGCTGTGGGACCTCTACAGCGCTTCTACTCGGATCTCGGAAATACACGGACGACACTATTTGTTTTACTCGGTGCGGTTGGTCTTTTGCTGTTGATAGCGTGTGCCAACATCGCGAATTTACTGCTCGCGCGGGCAACTGCACGTGAAAGAGAAATTGCCGTAAGAGTTGCAATCGGGGCTACTCGGGGTCGATTAATGCGGCAATTCCTGACTGAAAGTCTCGTTCTCGGAGTTTTTGGTGGTCTAGCAGGCTTTGTGATTGCCTGGATTTCATTTGGGCCTTTGCTCTCACTGCTACCCACTATTCCTTCTTTCCGACCCCACGCGCTTAGAGTCGACAAACAAGTATTCATGTTTGCGATGGGGGTTTCGGTGCTGGCAAGCGTGCTATTTGGTCTGACCCCTGCGCTGCGTATCTCCAGGCGTGATCTTCATTCGTGGTTACGTGAAGCCGGACGAGGAGCGAAGGGTACGATTCGAAATCGGGTAATGCGGGATTCGCTGGTCGTAGGTGAGATCGCCCTCGCCATTGTTCTCCTGGTGGCGACTGGTCTGTTAGTCAAGACCCTCAACAACCTCCGCAATGATCGGCTCGGTTTTGACTCAAGTCATGTTTATACGGTGAACATGTGTTGTCTGGATAACACCAAGTATCCAACGCCAAAAGAAGTCGGCGGCTTTTTCCAACAACTTATCGACCGACTCCAGACGGTTCCCGATGCGGAATCAGTTGCGCTTGCTAATTTCCTGCCACAAAGACAATTTGACGGCGCGGGTTCAGTGATTCAATTTCGCGATCAGCCGCCGCCGCAACCCGGCCACGAAAGCATTGCCGATCCAAGGTTTATAAGTCCGAACTATTTCGACACTATGCGCATTCCAATCCGCCAGGGTCGCGGATTGACGATGCAAGACGACATCAATCATCCACCCGTTGCTGTGATCAACGAGAGCTTTGCGCGCAAGTATTTTCCCGGCCAGGATCCAATCGGTAAACAATTTCAACTGGTGGTCCTACAACCTGCCGGCCGTTGGTTTACGATTGTGGGTATCGTTGCGGATTCCCGAGAGAGAGGTCTTGGGCGCGACACTCGTAGTTCCTTCTATTTTAGTTACCTGCAAAACCAAATTCGCGGCGCAATCGTGATGGCGCGAACGAAGCCGGGCGCGCAGTCGACCATTACACAAATCCAGGCAGCCGTCAGAACGCTAAATCAGGACGTAAGTCTTAACGATCCCAAAACTCTCGACGACAGAATGTCTGAATCGCTCTCCCCGGAGCGTTTTTCAGCAACGCTGCTAAGTCTCTTTGCGATCCTTGCGATAACGCTTGCGTCAGTTGGCGTATATGGCGTGGTTTCGTATGCAGCAATGCAACGAACGCATGAAATTGGCGTGCGCTTGGCGCTCGGCGCCCAGCGTGGAGACGTTTTGAAGTTAGTGCTGGGCCACGGTTTCAAGCTCGCGATCGTCGGTGTGGTACTTGGCGTGCTCGGCTCACTCGCCGCTTCCCGATTATTGAACACTTTGTTGTTTGGTGTTAGCGCCAAGGATCCTTTAACTCTTTTAATCGTGAGCATAGTGCTCACGATTGTTGCGTTGTTGGCGTGTTACATCCCGGCTCGACGAGCAATGAAAGTCGATCCGCTGGAAGCGTTGAGATACGAATAAGGGGATTTCATAGGACCTATAGGACCTATGAATTCCAATCTGAAATCTGCAATTTGAAATCTGAAATGCGATAGCTATGGAAACACTACTTAAAGATCTTCGCTACGGTTTTCGCGGTTTGTTGAAGCACCCGGGCTTTACGGCAATCGTGATTGTTACGCTTGGTTTGGGAATCGGAGCTAGCACCGCAATCTTCAGTTTAGTGAATAGTGTTGTGCTTCGTCGCTTGCCATACAAACATGCGGATCGAATTGTTGCTATTCAGCCGTTAAGTGCAGCCGGCACACGAATTCAAATCACTTCGGCCGATTTCTACGACTGGCGACAACAAAATTCTGTGTTCGAACATCTCGCGGCGATCAGGAGTGGGAGCGCTAATCTCAATCTCAGCGATCACGCTGAAAGAATCGATATCTCACAAACCAATACGAACTTCTTCGACGTGTTTGGTGTCGAAGCCGAACTCGGACGTCTTTTTATTCAGTCAGATGAGCAGGCTGGGCATGCGCCGGTCGCGCTGTTGAGCCACGCGTTGTGGCAACGAAGGTTCGGCGGTGATCCAGGAGTTGTTGGTAAGTCGATCACCCTCGATGGTTCCGCCTATACCGTAATCGGTGTTGTGCCGGCCTCTTTTCAAGATCCATTTAAATCCGAATTGTGGTTACCACCTCTCAAACTGGTGCCGGAGCTGAACCCGGAAATGGACGTCACCGAAAATCGCCGCATGGGTTACCTCTCAGCAGTAGCTCGGTTGAAACCTGATGTTTCGTTGCCCCGCGCGGCAGGCGAAATGGAGACGATTTTTGCACGCCTTCGGGACCAATATCCTAATGTGAGTCGAAGGTACTATCACGTAGTTAGTTTGCAAAACGACATCGTTGGCGACACGAGCCGGATGCTGTGGTTGCTATTCGGTGCCGTCACCTTTGTCCTATTAATAGCGTGTGCGAACGTAGCGAATTTGCTCCTCGCCAACTCGGCTTCGCGACAAAAAGAAATGGCAATTCGGGCCGCACTTGGCGCTTCGCGTTGGCGAGTGGTGCGTCAATTGTTCACCGAAAGCACGATGCTGGCACTCACGGGTGGTGCTTTTGGATTTCTACTTTCGTTTTGGTTGCTGTCCTTAATCAAGAAGCTATTGCCGGGCGATTTTCCACGTTTGGCAGAAATCCAGGTTGACTGGCGCGTTCTCACCTTTTCTCTTGTCGCTTCTGTGCTGACCGGCATCGTTTTTGGTTTTGCACCGGCGATTCAATTCAGTCGCAGTGATGTGCAGGAATCCATCAAAGAGACCGGGCGTGGAACCGCAGGTAGCTTGCGTCGGAGTCGCTTTCGCCAGGCACTCATAATTTCCGAAGTTGCGCTTTCAGTCGTCTTGTTGGCTGGAGCTGGTTTGTTGTTCCGCAGCTTCATGCGATTGCAATCGGTAAATGCTGGTTTCGAACCACGATCGGTCTTGACCGCTCGCATTTCTCCTTCAGGCGCGAACTTTAAGAAAGACGCTGACTACATGAAGTTCTATCAGCGAGCTGTCGAGAAGATTAGCGCTATACCGGGCGTAAGCGATGTAGGCGCTATCAATACACTGCCACTCGCAAAAGGACCAACTCTCGGATTCAGAATTGAAGGTCGGCCAATCACCACACCTGACAAGTGGCCGGTATCCAATTATCGCAATGTCACACCCAATTATTTTCGAGCAATGGGTGTCCCGGTTCTGCAGGGACGTGCGTTTACTGATCGCGACAATTCTTCGTCTCAAATGGTAATGATCGTTAACCAGGTTTTGGCCGAGCAGAACTTTCCAGGTGAGAACGCGATAGGTAAGCGAATCGC
>JBKPQV010000623.1:0-7445 GCA_046734235.1 Acidobacteriota bacterium | reverse complement strand
ACCCGATGATCTGGAACTTTCAAACCCGGTAGGGCGCTGGCGCAGGGAACTGGACCGACCTTTTCTGCAACGTCTGCGCCGGTATAGACCGCGACGACACCAGGCGACTTCAGTGCTTCTGATGTGTCGACGCTCTTAATGCGAGCATGCGCATAAACGGACCGGACAAATGCAACATGCAAAGTATCCGGCAGTTTGATGTCGTCAACGTAGTGCGCCAGTCCCTTAATCAGGCGAGGGTCTTCAGTTCGCTTCACTGATTGGCCCACATATTTGTTTGGCATAAGGCCTCCGAGTTTCCTTCTAAACCTTGGTCCAAGGTCCAGAAGTTACACAAAGTTACGACCGACAAATTGAAGTTTATCGGACAGTTTCGTGATTATTTGCCGGCAGCTTTGGCTGCCGCATATTCCACTGCGTCGATGATGTGCTGGTATCCAGTGCACCGGCAGAGATTGCCTTCGAGTCCGTGACAGATCTCTTCACGTGATGGGTTTGCGTTCCGGTCAAGTAACTGGGCGGCAGTAACAATCATTCCGGGCGTGCAATAGCCACATTGCAGGCCGTGCTTTTCCCAGAAACCTTCTTGCACCGGATGAAGCTCACCATTGGTTGTGAGACCTTCAATCGTTTTAACTTCACTGCCATCGGCCTGAACGGCAAACATGGTGCAGGATTTCACAGCTTGACCGTCGAGCATGACCGTGCAAGCACCGCACAGTGATGTTTCGCAACCTACGTGAGTGCCCGTTAAGTTCAGAACATCGCGTAAATAGTGAACGAGGAGTAAACGCGGTTCTACCTCATTGGAGCGAGCGACACCATTCACGTTGAGGTTAATAGCCTTTGTCATGACCTACCTCGCTTTGTTTTAACTTTGAGATGTTAGAAGAATTTCAGAACGACTTCTAAGTCAGTTTAGATCGAAAGTCAATGGCGACCGCGCAGGGTTACCACCTGCATTGACGTGGGAAAGAAAGCTACACTGTTGCTTTGTGAATACGGCGTTTTAGGCGATGGATATTGCGTCTGACTGCTTTGAGTTCGGAATGGTTATGAGCCTCTATAGCCGCGGCTCGTTTCACTTTTAATTCCTTGATCCGAGCCTTTATCGACGCCTTATCTACCCCGACGACATCGTGGTGTGTGTGTTGAATGCCAAGCGCCTTTGCGAGAGCACCAATCAGGTGTTCTTTATTTAATTGGGTGTAACCTTGAACAGCTTCATGTTCAATACCTTTTGCGATTTCGCGTAACTCGGTGATGTTCTTATGCTTGAGTTCCTCAATAGTGAACGCCATAGATCTCTCCTAAGTTAGTTGTTTGATTGCTCTCCTAGAATTTGACGTAAATGATGCCGCATGTGGTCCACGTAGTCACGAACAAAGTACTCAAGTGTCGTGGGGCTCTCGCTCGCGACCGGCTTAAAGGCAATCTGATCAAGATTGTGTTCCTCACGCTGACGGGTTAGAGCTTCGGTCGACATAACCGAGATGAAATGCAGCAAATGTTTGTTATAACGCGCCCAAAGCTCGACTAAATCAGCCCAGGATTCATCGTTGTATTTTTGAGAATCAACCCAAGCCTCCTGATCATAACCAGGAAATACCAGATCTTTCGAAAACTGAGCTCGGACGAACCGCTGGTGATTGTTTGCAGCTGAGTCAATTAGATGGCCCACAATCTGTTTTGGCGACCATTTACCCGGCGGTTGTGCACAGGCGAGGTGTTCATCAATTGCGAGCAAACGCGGGGTTGCTTCTTCGATACTTTGACGAAAATCTTGAAGAAACTGACGCATCGTCTTTTAGGTAAATCCGACTCGCGTGATACCTGCTTAAACCAATAGATTATCGTGCGATAGATGGTGTGATAATAGCCCAAAACCGTCAAGAGAGAAAAACCAGGTTCGGCTTGTCATTGCGTTAGCCAGGAAAATGCATGCGCTCGAGACCACTCAAATCTCTCAAGGTCTCTAAATAATCCCTTCCTTGATTAACACTGTTGAGAAATTGACCGTAAGACACCACAAGCTTCAGCTTCGTGGAGACTCAATTTTTTCGCTACGTCAACATTGTCGATAGAGCTAGAGACGCCACAGGCTTTAAGCCTCGTGGAGTTTCAACTTCTTCACTAGCTCGGGGTGACCTTTCTGTTAATTAAGAGGGTGAGATTTTCGACCTGAAGCTTTTTGGTATCTTTCGACAACTCTAGTGAAGAAGTTGAGACTCCATGAAGCTGAAGCTTGTGGTGTCTTACGGTCAATCTCTCAACAGTTCTAGTGAAAAAGTTAAGGCTCCACGAAGCTGAAGCTTGTGGTGTCTTAACAAGAGTCTAAAGAACGTTTTGGTGCTTCGCGTCTTAGTGGTTAAGGTATTGCGGTTGATTCTAATAGGTGGATTCCCTCTATGGTGGGGCTAATACCATAACTAAATCGGAACAATCTCGTCGCATCTCACGTTTATTCGTCTATGCGACGAAGACTTCAAATCGGCGTCCCACGAAATACGCAACCCAACGCAAGAAGCCCGCATCGCAAATTCAGTATGAAAAAGTTCAGTAGGATTGCACTGGTTTTGAGTGCGCTAATGTTCGTTGCGGTAGTTTCGGGTGTTGGAGGGACGATAGTCGATACCTTTGTCTTCTATGCTCGCATCGCGAAGCTATACACCAAAGATCCCGATTCAAGACTCGCGATGCCCGTGAAGGATATTTCTAAAAAGGAAGTTGCGAATACCTGGCATGCCGCACGTGGAACTGATCGAGTACACGAAGGCCAGGACATATTTGCACCGAAGGGCACTCCGATCCTTTCGGCTACACCTGGTTATGTCTACAAGGTGGGTGAAAATAATCTCGGAGGACAAACCGTATCAGTAATAGGTGCAGGCGGCCGCGTTTATTACTACGCACACCTGGATAGTTATGCTCCTGGGATCAAGGTTGGCGATCCGGTGAACACAAGAACTGTGTTGGGGTATGTCGGAACTACCGGCAACGCTCAAGGGACACCGCCTCACTTACATTTCGGCGTCTATACGTCGGGAGGTGCTATCAATCCTTTACCACTCATCGTGGATCGGAATAGCCAGGTGGTCACTGATCGTGCTCCCACACGACGAACAAGACTAGTAAGTAGAAAAGTTTAGGCACCCACCCGAGGTTGAACCGCCTTCCTTTTTCTCGCGTTGACTATCGGCGCTTGTAGCCGTATCG
Organism: Acidobacteriota bacterium; assembly: GCA_046734235.1. Lineage (GTDB taxonomy): Bacteria > Acidobacteriota > Blastocatellia > Pyrinomonadales > Pyrinomonadaceae > PSRF01. The sequence continues at coordinate 4,229 of JBKPQV010000623.1, read as the reverse complement.
TTTCGCTCAGTTCACAACTGGGTTGCTCCGCGATTTACGACGAATCAAGGCAGAGAGCCAATCTGCACGGTTTTTTGGCTCACCGCGTGGTGCCAGCCCGCACTCGAAAACATAATCAAGCTAATTGGAAGGAGTAAACGCATGCGAAGGCGATTCGGGTTTCTCCCTGTGTCGGTCCTTATCCTATTTTTGTCTATTTCTGTCCTGATTTTCGTAACCAAGTCAGAGGCAGGCAGTTTGTCTCAAGATCCACAAACACCACCAACTGGAGCACCCGCCGGTCAGGAACGGCCAGGCCGGCCCGAGCAGACGGCGGAGCCGCGTCCGTACGAGCGAGTTATCACGAAGGACGCGAAGTCTGATCAGGGCATATTTACGATTCACACTATTAAAGACAAGGTCTACTACGAAATTCCCAAGAGTGAACTCAACAAAGAGTTCCTTTGGGTCAGCCAGATTGCCAAAACAACAGTAGGTGTTGGTTATGGTGGTCAAGCTGCCGGTAATAGAGTTGTTAAGTGGGAGCGCAAGGGTAATCGCGTTGTCCTGCGGAATGTTGCCTACGACGTTGTGGCCGATTCGAAGCTTCCAATTTCACGCGCGGTTCAAGCTGCTAATAACGACACTATCATCATGGCCTTCAACGTAGAGGCCTTTGGCAAAGACGAATCTACGGTTATTGATGTCACCAGACTGTTCACGACGGAAGTGACCGAATTTAGCGCGCGCACAAGGTTGCGAGCTCGTGGATTCGACGCAACACGCTCATTCATCGAAAAAACGAAATCATTTCCTGCCAATATAGAGGTGGAGGTTTCACAAACCTACACGTCACCTCCCGACGCCAATCCCGGAGGTGGTGGCGGAGGACCGCAGCCGCCACCGGCCCCAAATCCTTTCGCCCAGGGAATGCGTGCAGGAACGAACGCAACCGTCGTGATGCACTACAGCATGGTCAAGCTTCCTGAAAAGCCGATGATGCCGCGCCTCTTTGACGAACGGGTTGGTTACTTCACCATACGACAGACCGACTACGGCGTGGATGAACAGCGTGCGCCACAGCGTACTTACATCACACGCTGGCGTTTGGAAAAGAAAGATCCAAACGCGGAGCTTTCTGAACCGATCAAGCCAATCGTTTATTACGTAGATCCGGCCACACCCAGCAAGTGGGTTCCCTGGATTAAGAAGGGAATCGAAGATTGGCAGCCAGCATTTGAAGCCGCTGGTTTCAAGAATGCGATCATTGCCAAGGAAGCACCAAGTAAAGAGGAAGATCCAAACTGGGATCCTGAAGATGCTCGTTACTCCTGCATTCGTTATCTCCCGTCAACAATCGAAAATGCATCAGGTCCACACGTGTCGGATCCGCGAACAGGCGAAATCCTGGAATCGGATATTCAGTACTATCACAACGTAATGAACCTGCAACGTGATTGGTATTTCCTTCAAGTTGGCCCATTGGATGCGCGGGCCAAGAAACTTCCCCTGCCAGATGATCTGATGGGGCGTCTGGTTGAATACGTCGTCGCACACGAAGTTGGTCACACACTCGGTTTTCAACACAACATGAAGGCGAGTGCGACCTATCCTGTTGAGAAAGTGCGCGATGCCAAGTGGTTAGAGACAATGAGCCACACACCGACTCTGATGGACTACTCGCGCTTCAACTATGTAGCCCAACCGGAAGACAATATTCCACTTGAGAATTTGATTCCAAAGATCGGGCCCTATGACAAGTGGGCAACAATGTGGGGCTACAAGCCGATTCCAAACGCGAGGACCCCGGATGAAGAAAAGGCAACTCTGGACAAATGGGCCAGAGAGCAAGACTCAAAACCATACCTTAGATTCTCGACTGCTGACTCTCGGGGATCCGATCCGGGTGAAAATACCGAGGCAGTAGGAGATGGAGACGCCATTGTAGCTACTGGCTTTGGGATCAAGAATCTCAAGCGGGTAGCTGATATGTTGTTGCCGGCGACCACTCATCCGGGCGAACCATACGATGACCTGGAAGAGCTTTATGGGCGAATGCTCGGCCAGTGGGCAACTGAGTTAAATCACGTCAGCGGATTGGTTGGCGGGTTCAATTCACAACAAAAGCACGGAGGCCAGGATGGCGTGCGGTTTACCATTGTGCCAAAGGAGAAGCAAGCTGCAGCCGTTCGTTTCTTAAACGACAACGCGTTTGCAACTCCGTCATGGGCATTGAAGCCGGAGATACTGCGACGCATTGAACCATCTGGTGCTGTTACGCGAGTGAACACGGCCCAAATGCGGGTCCTAAACTCGCTAATGAGTAACACTCGTTTCGATCGCTTAGTTGAGCAAGAAGCGATTGATGGGATGGCCGCTTATAAACCTGCGGATTTCATGTCAGATGTGCGTAAGGGTATTTGGAGTGAACTTGAGGGTGGACCAGTACGAATTGATGTGTACCGGAGAAACCTGCAAAACTCTTACATCGATTTGCTTTCGCAGAAACTCAATGGCAGGCCAGCTGTTGACGATGAGTATCGCTCTTTGATCAGGGCTGAAATGCGTGATTTATATACAGCGCTTGGTACGGCCTCAGCGAGGGCGGTGGATCGCGAGACGAGAGCACACCTTGTAGACGCTCGAGACCAAATTGCTAAGGCATTGGATCCGAAATTCGCAGCGCCTGCCCCAACAACGCCAACCAATCCGTTTGGGTTTGATGACGAATACCAGTTCAACTCCTCTTCGTTCGAGGATTTTAATCCGGCTGAATGTTGGCCTGATTATGGTATTCGCATTCGACCACGACGGCCGTAGTTGAATACTCTTTGGCAAAGAAAACGGGAACGACAGTTATTGTTGTTCCCGTTTTGCTTTTTGATTTAGAGCAGTATGGGAAGAGGGCGGTGTTGCTTAGGTGATGCTTGGTCTCAGATCTCAAATCTCAAATTTGAGATCTCAGAGTTGGGTTCGTGTTATTTCGTGTGACTTCGTGGATCGTCTTCTCGTATAAAAGTAATGATCCACGAAGTCACACGAAATAAATACAAAAACTCGTTACCACCGATTTATTGAACTGATTTTTCTTCGAGGAGTTCAGTTGTATGTTCAGTGACACTTCCCGGAACCGACGTGATGGCTGAGGTTGCGTTCGCCTGTGGCGCTGGTGACGGCGCGGGAAACTCGGGCTGAATGTATTGTGGTGATTCAGGGTAGGAAAGTTGATGTTGCTGCGGTCTGATAAGTAAACCAGCAACAATATTCCCGACGCCACTGAGTGTAGGTATAGCGCCGAATAGCCAGATCATCCTAACTACAGGATCGAGTTCAAAAGGTATTTGCCCAACAATGTGTGGAGGCAATTTCAAGATTAAGGCTGTAGAAAGATAGTAGAGAAAGATCGTTAATCCCACGCCTGAGAATAAGCTGACCACTCCTTTAGTAATCTTTTCCTCTCGCCGTTCCTGGGGCGTTTTCTTTTTGCCAAAACTGATCCATGGTTTTCTATCGTGAAGTTTCTTCTCAGGCGAGACGTTGGCGATCTCATGGTTCATCCGCTCGAGGGCTTTCGACACTTCGTCCGTGACCTGGTCGACCTTAAGTCCTTTTACCATCTCGCGAATTTTTGGAAGTGGCCCACGATCGCTACGCGCGATGGCTTCGCTTAAAGCAACGGCCTTGCCGATCACCTTGAGGTTCGCACCACAGGCACGACAATATTGAACGTTCGAAGTTGAATCAGTGCCGCATTGAGGGCAATACATAAGCAATTATCTAGTAAACGGTAGCTGACAACGTCGCTATTGAAAACGTCAGCCGCTCTCAATAGGTTCCTTTTATCTTAACCCGAAATCTCATAAGCGGATTTCAGCCAGCCTCTTAATTCTTTATCCACCTTAACGGGGGAGTTTAGTTTCAATTCTAAATGCCACCGACTGGCTGACGTTTGCTCTCGCTTGATTATTCTGGGACTCTTTAGATCGGTCATTGATTTTAGAGTGAGAATTAGCGATGTTTTACGAGTTGCGACTCCGGCAAAAGCACTCTTCCTTACCAGGTGAATCGAAGTCTTTTTAGCCTCTTCTTTAACTGCACCGAATTCTCTTGCCGCCTTCAATAATGCTTCGTAAGTAGACCTTACTTCTGGCTCTTTGTTAGTGAAGTGATCATCAACCGAGTAAGTCATAGTATTTAGCACGAGCCTCCTTTCGTTGGAATCTCACACCTGCTCTCATACCACTTTGAAC
>JBKPQV010000622.1:0-5500 GCA_046734235.1 Acidobacteriota bacterium | reverse complement strand
ACGGTTAGTTTTTGTTAGGTTAGTAATTGTAAATCTCATGGAAGCTGGTATGCGAATTTAGATTGGGAGCCGTCCAACATTGTGCTTGAGCGGGCCACCGACTCAAATTAACAAAGAACCCGCTCATGGCGAGTCCCCTCCTGCATCTCGAAAGGGTGGCCGTTCCTCAGAGATAACGACCTCGTGATTGCCAATTGTATAACTCAGCCGAATTCTGTCCTTAAGGTGTTCCGGACATCGTCGCTGGCAAAGCTCACCGACGAGCTTGTGAATCAGTTGAATTTCAAGGTTAGTGAAGGACATCGTGAGCTATATGAGAAGCAATATGAAGTTGCGCGCTTGAGTTAAATGGTCGGTTTCCAAATGAACCTGCCCTTCGTATCTATATAACCGATTTTGAAAGGATAGTTAACTTTGTAGTTCACCAGAACCTGAGCAATCCCGCCTGAGAAACTGTCATATTCTTCTGCCTCGAATTGAAGCGGAACGGCGAACTTGCCCTCCTTATTGATGTAGCCGGTCTTGGCACCAAGCTTGGCGACTGCCAGCCCTTCTGAAAAGTCCGACGCCCACTCAAATCGAGGCCAAATAACAACTCGCCCGGATTTGTCGATGTACCCGAATTTATTATTCAGCTTAACCAAAGCATATCCTTCCGAGAACGGCGACGCTTGTTCGAAGTGTGGCTCAATTATCATGTGACCAGCCTTGTCTATGTAGCCCCATTTGCCCCCGATCCGAACATGCGCCAATCCTTCTTGAAAATCACCAACTTCAGAGAACTTAGGTTCGATCATGTATTCACCCTGCTGATTTATGTATCCCCAGGCTGTGCGCATAAAATCCCTGGCAACCGCAGCCAGGCCTTCATGAAATTCTTCCGCATATCCGAACTTAGCAGGGATGACCACCTTGCCGTCCTTATCGATGTAACCATATGGTAGATTCTGGGGAAAATTGGGTTGGCAAACCTCGCTATAGAAGCTGGCCAAACCTTCCGAGAAATCACCGACATAGTTTGACGCTCCGGCGATTGGTATAGTGTGTATGACAACCTGGCCAGCTTTGTTGATGTAGACCCATTCACCACATAACTCACAACTGCCGTCAGGAATCTTTACTGCGGAAAGTCCGTCCGAGAAATCATTGGCCATGTTAAAGACCGGCTTGACAGCCATTCTCCCAGAACTGTCGATGAAGCCGTAACTCCCATTTATCTCCACACGAGCGAGGCCTTCTGAGAAACCTCTGGCCGAATCGAATTGTGGTTTGACTACTATGCGGCCGCTTCTACTTATGTAACCAAATTTGAGACCTTTGATTATCGGAAGCAAATTAGGGACATCTTTACTACTCACTTGGCCCAGTGTGGGGGAAACCAAGTTTACTAGTAGGAAAATGAAAGTGATTTGGATGAATCGCATATCCCAAAAGGCAGAGCAATGAGTGTACCGTCGGATGCTTGGGTATTTCGGTGTCGCGAATTTAGTAGACGTCATATGTCGCTGACAGATGTCGTGGAAATGAGCATCGCCTAAGCAATCGAAGCACATAAGTGATCATTGGAATGCAGCCCGCCAAATGTAATTGTGAACCTGTAGAGACAGTTTCGAGAGTGTACCTGGGCCGCACAAAGAAGAAGTTGTTTTGATATCTTAGATTCGAAGGTTGGTAATTTTCCAATGCTTCACAGATTTGAGTTACCGCGACGAGGGCGCGAAGAAAATGAATTGGTCAAAACTCCGTTGGGTGTTCGTGCTGGGGCCGTTATGTTTCCTGGACTCGCTAAGGCTCAGATGACTCACGTAGGCGGCGAGTACTACCGAGACGCTTCCCACATTTATATAAGAGTTAAGACGAGGGGCGACGTTCTTTTCAGCGGCCCGGTTAGTTACACGTTCGAACAGGTGGTTGGGGCGGATCCAGGTTCGTTTGTTGCCCTGGAGGACGGTTATGCCAAGGACAAGAATTACGTCTACAACGGACAGAGGCTTGATAATGTAGATGTTCGAACCTTTGAGCCGATCGGGAAAGGCTTCTACCGGGATAAGCACAACGTGCGCCACGGTGCTGTCCTTCAACTCAGGCGTTCATCGCCAGGATCCAAGCCCGTCAGCTTTGATCCGTCCTCTTTCGATCGCCTCGGGTGCGGGTTCGTAAGAGACAAGACGGGCATTTACATTGACAAAGCGCTCGGTGACGAGATCTCTGAGCACAACAAGTATCATAAGTACGACCTGACGGTTACGGTGCTCGATAGGATCGACATCGTCGACGCCAAGACGTTCGAAGTGGTGAGCCAGAGGTTTTCCGGCTGTGAGGCGAAAGACAGGTACTTCCTCTACCATACGACGTCGCTTGGTCAGGTCCCTCACCGCGTCGATATCGTTGGTACGCTCGGCAACGAGAAGTACCAGCGGTTGGGTGGCGATTTCATCGCGACGGATAGAGGTGTCTTTTGGGTGGATCGAGCGATAGATTTTGCGGACGTTAAGACGTTCGAGGTCTTGGCTAAGACTAGCGGCAAGGAGTGTAGCTCTGCGGCCTACGCTAAGGATCGGGGCCACGTCTACTACCAGAATCGCGTCATTGAAGACGCGGATCCGGAGACGTTTCAGATGTTGGATGGAGTAAGGTCGTGTATTTATGCCTTCGATAAAAGCAACCGCTACTCTCAGGGGATTAACATCAAGAAGTTTGCCGATCCTAATCGCGAGATAAAGAATTTTGAGAAGGTTTATGAAGAGTGGAAGAAATCGCGGCAAGGCGTACAGTGATGGCGTAACGATAAGTTAGCAATAACTTAACAAAGAGGCCCGCTCATAGCGGGTACGCTCCAAGCGCGTGTTATCTGGCGCGGCCCCATTTGGAAACCTTCTTGTATTACCTGCCTCCAATGAACATATCTTTAGGAATAAAGAGCACGTGGCCTGAAGCCTCCTTGAAAATAACACCAGCGTCAGTCCACTCTACAGTCGATTTCTTCACGTGACTATCAATGCCATCGTATCCAGGATGGAATGAAAACTCGATGAAATGTCCATATGCTGGGACGCCATTTTCCTTTCCGACGTATATCTCGTAATGGCGCTCCCAGTTCAAAGGGAAATAAGTCCAATTAACATCTTGTTCTACTACCGATAGGAAATATGGATCAAAGGACTTGTAATTTATCAAATCCGACTGCTTCCACTGGCCGATAATTTTATTCGATGGTCGATGCAAGAAGTAGGTAAAGACCAGAGCCAACGGTATCGACAGAATGATTGTTAGCAGGAATCTCCAGCTTCGCTTCATAGTTGTGTTAGCCACATAACTAGTTATTAGATGATCTAAGTCAGTTTTCGGATCCTCATGAAAGGCAATATACCTCAATTATTTCCTCGCAGAACGCTATCCCAAGAAATGGCTGAGAATGAAATCAGAGCCAGTTTCTGGCACTTTCATGCACGTCTTTCTCGATGGCTGGGGTTAGAGCAGTTGAGATGGACACCTCTGAGCCCTTGAGATCTTCTTTGTCGCGGAGCGACCTAAGCATAGAGCCCAGGGTAAAGCGAGGCTTTGCGAGCGAAACCCTGGGTGAGCAAGCGAAGGGAAGTGCGTCCTGAAAGGACGCGAGCCGCACCGAGGTCTTTGGAATTTCGAGCGACACGCGAGCTGGGCATCTTACTCGCGTCCTTTCAGGACGCTTCAATCAATCTAATCGCATACCCAGGGTTTTCGCTCGCAAAGCCTCGCTCCACCCTGGGCTTTATGCTTAGGCCGCTCCGCGGCAAAGCACTTAAGCGGAACAGCGTTGTGAGCAGCAGAAGGTTAGGAAAAGAAGTGAACTTAACTGGCTGCAGAATGTAGATCGACGACAGCATTACAACGACAGAAAGCATCAAGTTGAAACTGATTAGTACGTCGAGCGCAAAAGCAGGTAAAGGCACCAGCAGGACCAGCAGGATGACCACTGCTGCGAGTGGAACTGAAAGGTGTGAGAAGCGTCCGGCAGACGTAAGAAGGCGTTGAGTTACCATTGCGATTAACAGTTTCGAGAGTCATGAATTTGACAGATCGAGCTAGATCTCGACTCCCGGGAGGGCTAATCGCAAGCGGCGGGCCACTCAGATTATTTCAGATTTCAGATTGATTTCAAGACCACTACAACAATCTGAAATCTGAAATCTGAAATACCTAGGGTGAAATCTGATATTGCTCCAACTTTCCATCAGGCATTTCATAAGTCCACGCACGAACGGTTCTTTTATCGAAGCGGGCTCGATAGTTTCGAAAGATCATACCGCCGCGTAAGTTTCTGGCAGTTTGAGTAAATTCTTTCAATTCACCGAGCGGTTCCAGGCCGGCCGCGAAGTCTTTCAAGGCTGCTTCACTGAAGTAAGCATTCGCATTGTTCGTAAATAGCGTTCGATCGATCGTGCCTCGCTGCAGACCTTCAATAATTTTGCGCGCTTGCTCAGTTTTTCCCGCGGTAGTCGGATCGTCTACAGTAAAAAGCATAGGCACAATTCCATGCGCAATTGCCGAAGCTGCACCTGCAGCGTCCTGATTGCTCAGCGCGACTACTGCAACGCGATCTTCTGGAAATACGACGTTCTCAGCAGTGAAACCCGATACCTCACCGCCATGCGAAACAGCGCGATGACCTGCTTCCATGGCAACACTCACGCCCAAACCGTAACGAGTTCCGAGGCCGTTCTTTAGTTGGACCTCAGTCTCCAGTTCACGGTAAGAGGCAGGTTTCAACAGTTTTCGCTCAATCAAAGAGATGTCCCACTTCGCTAGATCCTGCGCCGGCATTGCCAATTCACCGGCTGCAAACAACCACCCTGGACCTTCCTTCGGCGCTACTCGCAATGGACCCAACCCAAAACGCATGTAACCAACTGAATCGGTATCGCCTAAACGCTTCTCATCAATATTCGCAACACTCTTCATTCCCAACGGAACGAAGATTCTTTCACTGAGATACTGAAGCATCGGCATCCCGCTGGCTTTCTCAATAATTAACCCGGCAATGACGTAGTTTGTGTTGCTGTACTGCCACTTAGTGCCGGGATCAAAGTCTAGTGTTTTACGCGCCCACAGATCGAGAATTTTTTGGGCCTTTACTGGCTCAAGCATCATTGGCATCACATAGTCCTGTGGCCAGTAGTCCTGGTAGCCAGATGTGTGTGATAAAAGCTGCCGGATTGTTACTTCGTTAGCACGAGTGAGATCAGGAATGAACTTCGAAACTTTGTCGTCGAGCGACAACTTACCTTGTTCCTGGAGTAAAAGAATTGCCGCAGCTGTGAATTGTTTGCTAATGGATCCAATGCTGTAGCGCATCTCCGGTGTCGCAGGTGTTTTGGGTTCAATTCGCGCATCTCCATAAGCCTTCACGTAAACCACTTGACCGTCTTTAACAACCGCGATCGAGGCACTAGGTACTCCAGTGCGCGCAAGCGTTTCAGTAGCTAACTTGTCTATGGCGTCTTTGGTTTCTGGTGAAAGT
>JBKPQV010000621.1:0-4781 GCA_046734235.1 Acidobacteriota bacterium | reverse complement strand
AGCACTGGCTATCTTTGACGAAGATATCGCAGCCAATCGCTCTATCGGAAAACATGGCGCTGAGCTAATCAACGATGGCTCAACTGTGTTAACGCACTGCAATGCTGGTGCGCTGGCAACCGCTGGAGACTACGGAACAGCTCTCGGTGTGATTCGAGGTGCTCGCGATGCGGGTAAAAAAGTTGCCGTCATCGCCGATGAAACAAGGCCCTTCTTGCAAGGATTGAGGTTAACTGCATGGGAGCTAGCTAAAGACGACATTCCTGTCACTGTGATTACTGACAACATGGCTGGGCACGTGATGAAAGCCGGCAAGGTCGATGCCGTTGTGGTTGGAGCTGATCGTATTGCCGCAAATGGCGATACTGCCAATAAAATTGGAACTTATATGGTCGCGGTGTTAGCAAGAGAACATGGCATTCCTTTTTACGTAGCTGCACCAATGACTACGCTCGATTTGTCACTCGCTAGCGGAGAGGAAATTCCAATCGAAGAACGTGATCCAATGGAAGTCACACATATTAAGGATCACCAGTTAGCACCACCAGGAATAGCCGTACACAATCCAGCATTCGATGTAACTCCGAATCATTTGATTGCAGCGATTATTACTGATCGAGGAGTTGCGAGGGCGCCGTTCGTGGAAAGTCTTAAAGCCCTAAGTAACGGAGAAGCAAAAGAGGCTAACCGCTAAGCAGTCGCATACCTGCTGGTTTTCCACCAATCGATAGTTCGCTGAAGGCCTTCGCGCAAACCAACCGTGGGTTCATAACCTAACATCTCTCGTGCCTTCGTTGTATCCGCTAGGCTGTGACGCACATCACCTACGCGCGTTTCACGATAGTCAACGCCGATATCAGGCTTGCCAACTAAATCTTTGAGTTCAGTCAAAAGCTGATTGAGAGTAATCCGGTCTCCGGTCGCGATGTTAATTACCTTTCCAATGCCGCCGGTCGCAGTTGCAGCTTTGAGATTGGCCGAAACAACATTGTCGATATACGTAAAATCTCTCGATTGCTCACCGTCTCCAAAAATTACTGGCTGCTCATCAGAACAAAGCGCACTGATAAAACGCGAGACGACACCGGAGTATTGCGAACCTGGATCTTGTCGTGGACCAAAGACGTTGAAATATCGAAGTGAGACCGTTTCAAGCCCATACACCCGACTGAACACCTGGCAATAATACTCACCGACTAACTTAGCCACAGCGTAAGGAGAAAGTGGATCCGGGCTCATATCTTCCACCTTAGGCAAAGTGGGTTGGTCGCCGTATGCTGAACTGGAAGCCGCATAGACAACACGGCGCACTTTCTGTTCGCGAGCCGCCAGCAACAAATTAAAGGTTCCATCCACTGAAGCTATATGTGTTTGCTCCGGATCCTCTACAGACCGAGGCACGGAAGGAATGGCTGCTTCGTGGAATACAACCTCGGCCCCACTCAACACGCGATTCATCAACTCACGATCCGCTACGCTTCCTTCGACAAGTTCAACATCTCCGCTGAGTTCCTCGACATTCTCGCGATGGCCGGTTGAAAGATTGTCAACGATCACAACCTTCGCGCCACTGCGTGCCAAAGTTTCAGCAATATGCGACCCGATAAAACCTGCGCCGCCTGTAACGACCACTTTTCCTGTTAATGACATGTCGGTTTTTCGGTTGACGTATTATCGTCCCACGCCTACATACTCAAAACCAAGGTCCCTCATATCTTCAGGGTCGCAAATGTTTCGCAGGTCAGCAATCCGTGGTTTCCTCATCAAGTCGCGGATACGTGACATATCCAACGCTCTAAACTGATTCCACTCAGTAACGATTATGAGGGCGTCAGCATCAGTCACCGCAGCGTATTCATCATCGGCGTAAAAGATATCTGGGAGCACTTTGCTGGATTCAGCTCTGGCAACAGGATCGTATGCTCGAATAGTTGCGCCATCAGCCTGCAGACCACGAATGATGCCGATGGAGGGTGCCTCACGCATATCGTCTGTTTCAGGTTTAAATGCAAGGCCTAACACAGCAACTGTCTTCCCTTTTGGGTCTCCAACTAATTTTTTGATCTTGACGAGCATTGCCTCGCCCTGTCGCCTATTCACTTCTATAACGGCATCCACAATCAGTGATTCCGCGCCAAAGTGACTCGCGACAGATGCCAGCGCCCTCGTGTCTTTAGGGAAACAGGAGCCGCCGAATCCTGGACCTGGATGAAGAAACTTGCTGCCAATTCGCTTATCCATCCCGATGCCACGTGCAACATCGTGAACATCGCAGCCAATTTTCTCGCAGAGGTTAGCAATTTCATTTATGAATGAAATCTTTGTGGCCAGGAAAGCATTAGCAGCATATTTGGTCAGCTCAGCTGCCTCGAGAGAAGTGATTACTATTGGTGCTTCTATTAAGTAGAGAGGCCGGTAAAGATCCTTCATGATCGCGATTGCTTCCTGATCCCGACTTCCAATAACAACGCGATCCGGGCGCATAAAATCGCTAATCGCGGCTCCTTCGCGAAGGAACTCGGGATTGGAAGCTACCCCAAAACTCGATTTAGTTTTCTTACGCTCGTTAATGAGTTGACGAATATGTTCGCCGGTTCCAATTGGTACTGTGGACTTGGTGACAACGACCTTATAGTCGTTCATGGAATCAGCAATTGAACCAGCGGCTGCCTCGACAAAGCTCAGATCAGGAGACCCGTCAGGCAAAGGCGGGGTTCCTACAGCGAGAAAAATGACCAGTGCTTGCTCTACCGCTTCGGCAACGTTTGTCGTGAATCTCAAGCGGCCCGCTTGACTGTTCTTCGCAACGAGTTGCTCAAGACCAGGCTCATATATCGGCATGATGCCGTTTTTGAGCCTATGGATCTTCTCCTCATCAAGATCAACGCAGGTAACATCAACGCCAAACTCAGCGAAACAAGCACCTGTGACAAGACCGACGTAGCCAGTACCAATTACAGCAATATGCATTTAGAATTTTTGCCCTTGCAGGATGACCCTTAGAATGACCTTACAATCAAAACCTTGCGGGCCGCACGACATTAATCGTGTGACCCGCAAGGTCAATTAGATAACTGTAGCGCTGAGGACAGTGCCACAGACTTATTGAGATGACTCTATCGACGACTACTTCGTCGGGCTGACCACGGTGACCGAGCCACCGAAGTTCAAGTCGTTATTGTGAAAGGCTGCGTAGAGAACACCAGCAACTGCTCCACCGACTGCAAGCAGTAATACTGCTAACGCGCCACCGCTCAGGTCATCGTCATCATCGTCGGTTTGAGGGGTCGGCGTTCCAGCAGTTGCACTCTCACCAGCAGCTACCTGCTTCGTAGTGCTACCACTGCGGAATTGCGCGATTCCTGCCAACGTTGACATTGAAGTACGACCACGTGAGGCATTGACCGAGAACGTGGTGGCTTTGCTGCCATCCACTACGACCGTGCCATCCTTGGTGGTTAGATTGACTGTAATTCCAGCCAGAGTAGAAACATTTGCACTACCAGTTTCGAGCATCGCATTGATGCTGCTGTCAGTGAAGCTAATTCGGAGATTGCTGTTGGGGGCGAGTTCAACGCGTCCCAATTTTCCGATGCTGACAGATGCAGTGCTTTGATCAGCGGTGCTAATCGTGGAATCCGTGAACAAGGTGCCGCCGGAGATTACTTTCTGTCCGTTCACGGTTACTTGTCCGGACACCGACAATTCAGCTGATGCCTTGGCCCCCGGAGCGGCCAACACAACCATTGAGTAAACACTCAAAACGGCTACCGCTACTAAGACCGCGATGAACTTGCGGCTCCAAGTTTTGCTAGTCATTAACTTTCCTCCCGTATAGTGAAAAACACAAAAGTCTTTATTGCGTACCGCGACTGTCGAACAGTTGTGAGAAAACCAAAACAGAAACAGTTTGAGTTAGCAAACCCAAGTCAGCCGTGAATCTTGGTATTAATGGCCCACAAAGCCGCTAACACATGGCATTTATTACACTAATACAATCCCTGTGTCAACAATCATTTGGGCCGAGTTTGGCACGAAACTGTGCTTTTTTCGGCTGGTTCGAGAAGATACCACCCTGCCCGCCTCACGTCCAGAGTTTTTAACCCCTAAACGGGAATAGAAACCAGATTAAGGGACAACCCGACGACCGCGGGTCACCATCTTCGGGTCGGTTTCAGGCGGGGTTTGGTCTTTCTTTAAATTGACAGCTGATTTTTCGCCGAGTTCAGCCTGTTCGTATGGGTCCAGTCGGGCAAAAAGATAGAAGACTTCCCCTGATCGGACCGTTCCGAGATACCGGAAGGTGTTCTTGACGACCTCCCCGACCTTTAGACCAGACACCGTCTGCGTTCTTCCAAACAAGAGGTTAAATTCATTTGCAGCAATAGCTTCGAGTTCAGGAAGATAGTCGTTGTGGGTCTCCCGAGCGAGCTTAACCGCCATTTGGCGAAGAGCTTTAATGCGGTTTGAGTTGCGCCGGTAATAGCTGGATGAGATTTCACGGCGACTAACCCGATCATCAACCACTTCCTGTTCGTTTCGGAGGTAGCCGAGGTAGGCTCGAACCACCGGACCGAACTCATCGTCAGCATCTCGCCCTGATTGCGCTGTAACTACAGAAGCAGATCCGATCAACACGAGGCCGATCACGAGGAAAAGTTTTGCCGTCCGGGTTGGCATTAGATGGCCTGACCCTTCCCTAAATGTAATGATTTTCTTACGGGCTCTCATTATAGCGAGCTTTGTGACCCACAAAATTGCACCAGTCTTTCAGCAATGTT
>JBKPQV010000620.1:0-5388 GCA_046734235.1 Acidobacteriota bacterium | reverse complement strand
AGATGTGTATAAGAGACAGGCTATAGCCTGCACACCGTGCCGACCAAAGACGAATGGACCATCGTTTTCAATGGCACGGCCAATCAATGGGGAAGCTTCAGGTACGATCCAGCCAAAGACACCCTGCGAGTCAAGGCAAAGCCACAGTGGGTAAACGAAAACCAGGAATGGCTGGAATATAGTTTCGATCCGATCACTGATAATTCAGCGCAGGTGAATATTCGTTGGGAAAAGATCAGTGTGCCCTTCACCGTGTCGATCGCCGATGTAAACGCAACCACGTTAGCAAAATTGAAAACCGCGGTTGGAGCGGCTAAACCAGATGACTGGCGAACACCCATGCAGGCTGGTAACTGGGCAGCCCAAAACAACATCGCGACGGACGATGAACAAGGATTGGCTTGGATTGAACAGTCGATCAAGATCAAGGAGACTTTCAACAACCTTGCTGCGAAGGCAAATGCTTTGTACAAGGCAGGCAAGAAGGACGAAGCGTTTGCAGTTGCCGAACAGGCAATTCAACGCGGTAAGACTGACAAAGTCGATACTGCCACATTCGAAAAACGGCTAGCTGATATGAAGGCCGGCAAGATCTAAATTAGACCGTAAACTAACAACCACGATAAAACAGATGACGCGGATACCAGAGCTCCAAACTCTATCCGCGTCATCGCTGTTTGTCTGTGGCTTATCTTATTGCATCAGTAACCTGACCGCATTACTTTAGCTAACATGGGTGTAGCCAAATTAACTGACCAAAACACGATAGTTCCCGAAAGTAAGTATGGACGGATTGAACGCGAACGTCGCTATCTATTGAAAGATTTGCCCGTGGGAATGACGCGTGCGGACGATCACTTGCAAATTACTGACAACTACATCACGGGAACGCGTTTGCGCATCCGTAAAGTCCGTGAGCCAAGGACTAACAAGTGGACCGTGAAGTTCACGCAAAAATTTTGCCCAAACCCGAACGATCTATCACGGGCTGTGATAACAAACATTTACCTTAACGCCACCGAAGCCGATACACTGGCGATGTTCAATGCAAACGAGATCCGAAAAAATCGTTATTATCTCGATTACGAAGGTAAGAAGTTTTCGGTAGACATGTTTCTTGGGGACCTCTTTGGTCTTGTCCTGGCTGAAGTGGGCTTCGATACAGATGAAGAACTTGAATCGTTTCCCAAGCCTGACTTTGCACTTGCGGATGTCACCAACAACGAATTCTTTAGTGGAGGAAACTTGTCTGAAGCGACCTTCGCTAATGTTAAAGAAGAGATCGAGCGGAAGAACTTGTTGATTGAGTAGCAGTCAGTAATCAGTAATCAGTAGTCAGTAGTCAGCGGTCATGCCTTTAGTAACCCGCTTATTTAAACACTGACGCTGGTCCTGGGAGCGCAGGCGTCCCCGCCTGCCTGCCTAACGAGATTGACCTAACTTGGATAAGAAAAGGTTATGGATATTCCTTCGATCCCGAGGTTCGTGGTGTTAGACGAGCAGGCGAGGACGCCTGCGCTCCCAGGACCAGCGACCGTGTTTTGAATAAGAGGGTTACTAAAGGCATGACCATCGACCTCTGAATTAACAACTGACTACTGACCACTGACTACCGTCTATTTACAAGTTGCCTATGAACACCAAACTTTCTTTTCTCCTGATTTGTCTTTTCATTCTGGTCTGTATTGCAGGTTGTCGTAAGAACACCAGCCCGCCTTCAGCGCCTTCTTCGTCAAGTGCGCCCTCCTCGGCTCCAATCCAACCAGTTCAACCTGAAGGTGGGAATACGACACTTGCTGAAGTCAAGTATTTCAAAGGTTCCATTGGCGACTCTCTCGATTTGCAAATGAAATTATTTCGCACAGGAGAACAGTTGACTGGTAATTACTACTATCAAAAGATTGGCACCAGGATCGATTTGCGGGGCACTGTCGACAAGGAAAATAACGTCACGCTCGAAGAGTTTGATGGCGGAGGAAAGCAGACCGGAATGTTTAAAGGCGTCTGGCAGACGGATGCCAAGGATGGGCGCGTTACTATCGCTGGCAACTGGTCTAAGCCTCCGGGTGACAAGGCGGCGGACAAGAAGACGGCGTTTTCAATTCACGAAGAACCGATCTATTTGAGTGGTGCCGCTGATGTTTCCTCGAAGTCAATCAAAGAGAATAACAAGAAGCTGGTCTACGAGATTGATGCTCAATATCCGCAGATAACCGGAGTCGCAAACGAAAACTTTGAGAAATTTAATCAGGTTGCTCGCGGTGTTGTGGTGAAGCAGGTGTCGGAGTTCAGGAAGGATGTGGCTCCTAAGCCCGACGAGGAGCCGCGTCCAGAAAATTCGATGGGAAGCGATTTGTCGATTACTTATGAGATCATGTTGGCCCAGGATGATTTGGTTAGTGTGACGTTCTTGATTTCGAGTTATTACCAGGGAGCAGCACATCCAAATTCCTTCAGTGAAGTAATCAATTACGATCTCAAGAATGCGAAGATTCTAAAACTCGCGGATCTGTTTCAGCCGGGGGCGAAGTACTTGCAGTCGATTTCCAGTTATTGCATTGCTGACCTGAAGAAGCAAAATAATACAAAGGGTCCTGACGGCTTGCTTGACGATAGTTCTATCACGAGTGGCGCCTCAGCATCTCCAAAGAATTACCGCAGCTGGACGATTACCAAAAGCGGGTTGGGCATTAATTTTGATCCTTACCAGGTTGGCCCGTACGCGGCCGGAGATCAGTTTGTGACAGTGCCCTATACGGCGATCAAGGATCTAATAAATCCCGAAGGGCCAATTGCGCAGTTTGCGAAGTGAAATAAGATGTGTTGAAAGTCTCAGCAAGAGAACTTAACCACTGAGCATCCCTGCTTATCTGATGACATTCTTCTCTGCGTCTCAGCGTTCCCGCGCCTCTGCGTTAAAAAGTGCTTTAACGCGGAGACGCAGAGATCACGGAGACGCAGAGAGTTCCTAAGAAGACACGAAAACACGAAAACACAAACCGCTAGAACAGTCCTCAATTTTGTGGTTTAGTGTCTTTGTGTCTTCGTGTTAAATTCTTTTGCTGTCCTAAATTTCACACGGCCTTAAGGACCACCTCCCAGTCACCCGCAGATTTGCCCTATTACTTCTTTCCTTGCTTGATTCTCACAAAATAGTGCGGTTATTGCAGCGATGACTTATTCATAAAGCCGGCGCGTGAATTCATTCTTAAACTTTCTGTCAGGATCATGCTTCATCACGAGTTCAATAAATTGCGTAAATTTCTCCTTATGCATCAACTGTAAATCGGCTCGCGTGAAGGTCTCATTAAATTTTCCAGGATGAGGTCGAGCATCGACTTCGCGCATCAGTTCTTCCGAAGCAGCAAAGTATTCCTCAAAACCATGAGAATCGTTGGCGAGCAAGTCGAGCCACATCGTCTGACGCTCGCGACCTGGTCCAATCAACGTTCGATCGTGATATGCCGGAGTGAAGCGAACTTCGAATAGGGTGTAAGGCAGTTTTTGATGCGCATACATCTCTTCATAGAGTTTGATAAAGCGTTCACAAACTTCGATGGTGCGCTCATAAGGCACTGCAAATTCGAGTTCCTGATGCAGGTGATAGATCGTGCGATTGAAACCTTGATAGCTTTCCATCACCAGGTTGGTCCCGCGTTTTAGCCCGTGAGTGAAGTTCGACAGTCTTGGTAATAATCCTGAATACGACAGCAAATTTGCAAACCAGGCTGCGAGCAATGCGTCTACCGAGATAGCCAGGTATTCGCGAAGTGTCGAGAGAAATGAGCGGTCGTCAGTTGTCGGATTCCAGGAGTTGATTTGACAACGGTCGGAGAAGGGGAAGAGATAAAGACTCATGTGAACATGTTTCTTTAGCAACGAGTCCAGTTCTTGTTTGACGATGGGCCACTTCGACATTTCCACTTTTTGTCGCAAGTTGAAACGGTCAACAACTTGTAAAGTTACCTCGATAATTATTCCTACCCCACCGATCCCGCCGATCGCAGCTTTAAAGAGCTCGTCTTCAGGTTTCAAAACATGAACATCGCCTTTGCCGTCTACCAACTTGATGCTTAGCACGTGTTGGCTGACGAAGCCCCAATCGCGTCCCGTACCATGCACGTCTGTAGAAATGATTCCGCCAATACTCTGTGCATCGTGGGATGGCAAGGCTCCGATCGCAAGGCCGTTCTCAAAAAGCATCCGTGAGACGTCCCGAACTCGTGTGCCCCCTTTAGCGGTCACGACTTTGTTCACTTTATCAATCGAGATCAACCCACTGTATCGATCCAATGAAATCAAAGTGTGGTCGGCGACTGGTCCGCTGTTAAAGGAATGGCCGGCGCCAAACGCCCGAATACCTGTTGCGCTTTTTATTAGGTCAACAATCTCTTGTTCGGTGCGGGGTTGTGCGAATTGTTTGGGACGATACCGCAATCGTTTGAGCCAGTTGCTGAAGTATCCGCCCGTGACGCGACCTTCGAGATATAAGAAGTGACCGAAGGTGAGGGTGTAGAGGAGTATGTTGAGCGTCGTGGTCCAGGCGCAATAGAAGTAGCTTCTTCGCATCTGCATCTCACTCCTTATCTCTGCGTCTCTGCGTACTCAGCGTCTCGGCGTTTTAGAAATATGAAGAGGCTTCATAACGCAGAGACGCAGAGAACGCCGAGAGGCGGAGGGTTTTCAAGAAGACGCGTCGAACGCTAAGGCGAAAAGAAAATCTAGTCTCGATACGAAGGATCAATTCGATCCAACTTGCGCAACAACCCTGGCCAGGCTAACCGACCGCCAAGACCCATGGTCGCGGCTGTCAATTGGGTGCCGATTTTTGCCAGT
This sequence comes from Acidobacteriota bacterium, assembly GCA_046734235.1. GTDB lineage: Bacteria > Acidobacteriota > Blastocatellia > Pyrinomonadales > Pyrinomonadaceae > PSRF01. Next base: position 552 of record JBKPQV010000620.1, on the reverse strand, counting down.
ACTTCCGGAGAGATCGGAACAAGTTCCGAACTCGATTGCGCGAGGACTTGAATCTCGCAAGCACGTTCGAGATTAAACATTGCGAGGAAGGCATCTGCCGGTGTCTTGCCAACAGTTAGCAGTCCGTGATTTCGCAGAATCATGAACATCTTGTTCCCGAGGTCAGCCACGAGTCTTGGCTTTTCATCCTCGTCGAGAGCAATGCCTTCATAGTTGTGATAAGCGAGCGAGGCCAAACAGATCAAGGATTGTTGTGACAGCGGAAGCAAGCCACTCTTTTGGGCTGAGACGGCAATACCAAATCTCGTATGTAAATGCATTACACAAAGAGCATCTTCGCGTGCTTCATGTATCGCGCTATGAATGGTGAAGCCTGCCGGGTTTATCTGGTAAGGAGAGTCCATTACCTTCTTTCCTTCCAGATCGATCTTTACCAAACTGGAGGCAGTCACTTCGTCAAATAACATCCCGTAGGGGTTCAGCAGGAAATGATGTTCCGGTCCCGGTACGCGCGCAGACAAGTGAGTAAAAATAAGGTCGTCCCAGCCGTAG
>JBKPQV010000619.1:0-26449 GCA_046734235.1 Acidobacteriota bacterium | reverse complement strand
GTGTTCCACGGCGACTGTTGCCGGAATAAAGAGCAACAACCAATTGATAGGACTTCTGAGAAAACTACCAAGTGGCGTTTGCGGTGCGTGATCATGTAGTTCGGCAGCAGCTTGAGCGCTGGACATATCAGCCTCCTTTATTTAAAGCCATAGATGAGTGGCGCCAACGAGAGCACCACTAAGCCGACGACAATGGTTAACGGAATACCGACCTTTGCAAAATCCGAGAAAACATATCCTCCCGGTTTTTGCACCATCAGGTTTGTTTGAAATCCCGCGGGATTTATGAATGCGCAGGAAGCGCCACTCATTAAGATCATTGCAAACGGCAGGAAGCTCACTCCAAGACTGTTCGACAGGGAGACCGCCACTGAAAACATCAGAACAGCCGAAGCGACATTTGAGATTACATTCGTTAAGAGAACGGTTCCGAGGTAAACAGCGGCGAGTGCCATTATTGGGCTGCCGCCGCCGATGGTGGCGAACAAGTCGGCAGCCTGTTTAGCCAATCCGCTTCCCGTCACAGCCGACTCGAGTCCAATGGCTGACCCCATCACCACGATAGTTTGCCAGTCTACGCTTTGCCACAGGCGATCAATGGTGAGGCATCCGGTTAGCAACATAGCCATCGTCGCCAGAAGAGCGGCATTAAGCATAGTAGTTACGGAAAATGCTGCTAAAGCAATCATGGTTACTGTGATTACAAGCGCGACAGCAGCTCGATCAATTCGCTGGACGCGAAATCCCTCGAGCCGCTTCGTCAAGATAAAATCAGTCTCGCGGCGATTCTCGTAGAAGAATGAGTCGTCAACTTCAACAACCCCTGCGTCACCAGGTTGTAATCGGAAAGAGGCCAACGGTTCCTGGGGAGCCTTACCGTTTCGTGAAACACCAACGAGCATCAGTCGATAAGGACTATCTGGGAGGGGCAAATCGCCTACCTGATGACCAATTGCCGGAGCGTTGGCTGATAACACTACTTCAACAAGTTGGTGTTCGTGGCGACCACTCTCCATCTTTGTTGCATAAGCAGGCGTCAGGCCGATTGTGGTCCATAGACCGGGTAGTGCCTCGGCCGGGGCGGTGAAGGTCAACAAATCACCAGCGGAAAGTTTATCGTTGGGCTGGGGCTCAGCTGGCTTTCCATTCTTGCTGATAGCCTCAAGACGAAAACCAACAGGGTTAGCGAAACCAATTTGTTCGATTGTCTTGCCGGCAATCTTTGACGATTCTTCAATCCGAAATTCACTGCGGTAGGTGCGCACACCACTACTAGACCCGGCAGCATCACGATTGGGTAGCAAACGCGAACCAATCAAAATGAAAAACAGCAAGCCGGCGAGTGTAGCCGGCAATCCAAGCCACATCGGATCAAACAAGCCGATCGGTTTCATCGCAGCTAACTGACCCTTCGCCACAGCTTCAGCCGTTAAACCCGAAATGATCAGATTGACTGAGGTACCTATCAAAGTGATCGTTCCACCCAGCAAAGCCATGTAGCTCAAACCCATGAAGAGTTTTGATCCTGGTAGCCCGGTGCGACGGGTTACGTCACGAACGGCCGGTATCATCATGGCCACCAATGGGGTGTTGTAGAGAAAAGCGCTAGCGAGTGAGACTGGTCCAAGAATCTTAAACTGCGCGATCGTCAGGGTTTTGGGTAACCCGATGAGTCGTTCAGACAAGAGTGAGATTGCGCCAGTTGCATACATCCCTGCAGCTACTGGATAGAGTGCTGCGACAGTAACTACGCCAGTATTACTAAAACCCTTGAGTAAAGCTGCCGGAGCCGCAAGCTTCAAAGTCATTGCGACTGTAATTGTGCCAATAAATACCAACCAGATTGGCAACCTGTTCCACACTAAGAAAACAAACATCGCTACCAGTAGCCCGAGGGTTGTCCAGGCAGTTATCGTCACGAGTCTAGAAACCTCACAGAGCCGGTAGCGATTTCGAAGAGAGCCCCAACGATCTTTATTCTTCCTTCTTTCAGTCGCGCCTGGGCTTCAGGGGTCGAGAGGATTTGATGTACGGTCCAACGGATATTGCTTTCGATAGCCTGCGCCGTACGCTCGCCTGGTGAAAGGTTTGGATCATACGGAGGCAAACCGGGAAGAATACTGTCTACCAGTAGTTGAATTCTTGAACGATGCTGACTTCCTTGATCGCGCGTCATCAAGGCTGCGTTTACGGCACCGCAACCTTGATGGCCCAAGACGACAAACAGAGGAGTATTTAAGTGAGCCCCGGCGTACTGGAGTGTGCCGGCTATCTCTGCGGAAAAGACATTGCCGGCAACTCTGATCACAAACAGGTCACCGAGTCCGCTGTCGAAAATAATTTCCGGCGGAACTCGTGAGTCGCTGCAACCCAGGATGGTGGCGAACGGAGTTTGAATATGCAGGAGCCCGCGCAGCGCCTCCTGAACAGCAGTAGCAATTCGGACTTCTCCACGAAGGAAGCGTTGGTTTCCTTGCTTTAGCCGCTCTAATGCTTCTTCAGCAGTAATGGAGTCGTTTGTCCCAATTTCGTTCATGTATGCGAAATGTTATTGGGATAAAAAGAGGAATGTACCTGTCAGAAGTGACAGTCTCTTATATTGAAGATTTCAGATTTCAGATTTCAGATTGAAGTGTCCGATATGCTTCAGCTAATCCGCCCAGAACTAATGATCGGGATAAGCAAAACCTGAATCTGAAATCTGAAATCTGAAATCGACTTATTCCTTAATCGTTCTCTGAAGTTCAACCATCGCTTCCTGGTTCACTTGAAACCAGCCTTGGCCAGGGCGGTCAAGATCAGCGATTAGAAACAGTACGGAGGAAAACCCCAGGACGAGCATCAATATCGCCATGGATCGACGCTTACTCGCTATCGCTTCCTGATAGCCGACAGCCGCCATGCCCAACATAAGGAGTAAGTAGAGAACCATCCAAATTGCGCTTGGTACCCTGTTTCGCACCGCCGCTAATCGTTGGTTGTGTAAATCAATTATTTGATTGAGCGATTGGATGTAGAGAGAGGTGACTGCAGATCGTTCTTTTTCAGCTAGTGCGACGACAGCAGTCCACATTTGTTTGTGCAGCTCTTCAGATTTAGTAATTGCCTGATTTAGTGTTTCTCGTTTAGTGCCTAACAATCGGGCGTCAACATACTCGTGCAACGAAATTCGCATTTCTGATCGCATTGGCTCGGGCAACAGGTAGGAACGAAGGTAAGCTGTTTGAATAGCATTAACTTCCTGGAGAACGAGTTGCCGTCGTGCATCAAATCTCGATGCAGCGAGCCCAAAGGTGAAGGCCGACATGAATGCAAGCAACCCTAACGTAGCTGCAACTATTCCGACGGGCGGCGCTTCAGGTTCATCGCCTTTGCCTTTGCGCCAACGTGCGAGTCTTACACCCACTTCGACTGCTAGCAGGGCTATTGCAACGGTTGCTGGAAAGAGCGTCCAAAGGGGAAAGGGATCAAGCAGTCCGGCTGATTGCATTAAAGATTCCTTTCTATTTCATGACACTACTCAACAACAATGCAGTGACAATAGTGGCGGTGATTGCTACCAGTCCAGGTAACATGAAACTGTGATTGAGCAGGTACTTGCCGATTTTCGTCGTGCCAGTTTGATCGAACGATACAGCGGCCAGCAGAGTCCCATAGGTCGGTAAGAAGAAAATACCATTTGCAGCCGGGTAGAGTGCGATGAGCGTAAGGGGTGGTAGCTTTAATGCAACTCCAACCGGCAAAAGAATTGCGACCGTTGCAGCCTGGCTAAAGAGCATCGTCGATAATACAAACATGCCGATTGCAAAAGTCCACGGGTAGTGCTGCAACAAGTTAGAAATGCCGCCAACGATAAACGGCCGATTGCCTTCAAAGAATGATGAACCCAACCATGAGATGCCAAGGATACAGATAATCGCTGTAATCCCACTGCGCATGATCGTTCCTTTGAGCGCGGTTTCAGGGGAGGCCTTGAAAACAACCATTATCAAACCAGCAACGGCAATCATTACGATCATTATTGCCATGCCCATTTCAACTTGATCGCTCTCGGGAACTCCGTTCGTAATGACCTGATAGGTTGGTCGCAAGCCAGGAAAGATGCCTATCAGCACCACCATAATGATTCCCAGAAAGAAGAAGACCATCGAGCCGCGAGCCTGGAATAATTGCTTGCCTTCGAGTCCTGCCGTTGGCGCTGGTGGTTTAACTTCACCGGTGGTAAGTCGCTTTTGATACTCAGGATCGGCGTCGAGATCCTTACCGCGCCACGCCACCGATAATGATCCGATAACCACCCCAATCAAAGAGGAGGGAATTGTTATTGCGAGGAGACGGGGAAGTGAAATTCCCTGGGGCAGCATGAAACCAAGCATGGCCACAGTCGCTGCGGAAATAGGCGAAGCTATCACGCCTTGAAAACCAGCAATGACACTAATCGATAGTGGGCGCTCGGGTCGTACTTTTCCGTTGCGTGACACTTCTGCGATCACTGGTAGCAGCGCATAAATAACGTGAGTTGTTCCAGAGGCAAGTACCAAAAGGTAGGTAACAATCGGCGCGACAAAAGTGATGTACTGCGGTTTCTTACGCATCACTTTTTCGGCAACTGAAACAAGATAGTCAAGACCGCCAGCAGCTTGCATCGTGGCCAACGCAGTGATCACCGCTATGATCATTCCCAAAACTGTTTGCGGTGGTCCACCCGGAGGAAGGCCAAAGATAAAGACAAACACCAACAGACCGACGCCCGCCACGGTACCCAGGGCAATGCCACCGAGGCGGGCGCCAATCACAATGCAGGCGAGAAGGATGAGAAGTTCAATCCAGATCATAGGTCCTATTGGTCCTATAGGTCCTATTAATAGCTTCCAAACAGACTCTGGATATTTTCCTTCGTGCGTTGCTTCAACAAGGCTAATGACAGAAGGATTCGCGATTTCTGCGGATTCAGTTCGTCAGAAGCGATGAAGCCCAATTGATCATCGTTGACCTCAACGTTGCGGCCAACAAGTCCCGTAGCCACGCGAGTACTCCTGACTACGATAACTCCTTTTTTGACTGCATTTGCTGCAGCGTCAAGTGACGCCTTATTCATGTTGCCGTTTCCGACACCGGCAATGACGATCCCTTTTGCGCCGTTTGCCACGGAGGCATCGATCAGATCCGGTGGCATGTCAGCACAAGCGAATACAATGTCGACTCGCGGTAATTTGGTTACGCCTGAAACATCAAATTCACTTTGAGTTGTATGCTTCCAAACCGGGGAACTGTAGAAGTCGTTATGTCCGTAACTCGCGACACCGACCAGGCCTCGCAGGGGCGACATAAATGTCTGCACTGCGGTGGTGCTTGTTTTGGTTAAAGAGTGCGCACCGTGAATCCAATCGTTCATTAATACAAGTACGCCACGGCCTTTCGCATTTGGATCAATTGCAACGCCGACCGCGTTGAAAAGATTCAGTGGCCCATCGGCGCTCACGGCGGTTGAGGGGCGCATTGAACCAACCATAACCACTGGTTTGTCACCCTTAACGACAAGATTGAGAAAGAATGCTGTCTCCTCCAGCGTATCGGTGCCGTGGGTGATCACGATTCCGTCAACATCGTTACTGGGCATTAGCTCGTTGATGCGCTTGGCTACTTTCAACATGATGTCGAATGACATATCTTGCGAACCAACATTAGCAATCTGTTCGCCTTTGATGTTGGCCATGTCTTTCAGTCCGGGAACTGCCGCGATCATAGCGTCAATAGTTACCGCACCTGACGTATAACCGGATTGAGTGCCGGTTGCTGCAGCGCCGGCAATCGTGCCGCCCGTCGCAAGTATGACGACGTTAGGTTTCTTTTGAGCAAACGCATACTGGCAGCTTGCCAAAATCATGATCAAGGTAATTAGTAGGGGAACTCTCTGTCTCTGCATTGTCGTCTCCTGTTTTCCGGAACAATTAAGTTCCAATTAATAAGCCTTCAGTCCGGCCGCTCTAAATTGCTTACAAACGCGTTCGACCAGGTCTGGTGGCGCAGGTGTGGTATCACTCAGTTTGTATTCGATCCCTAGCTTTTGCCATTTGTGACGGCCCAATTGATGAAATGGCAACACGTCAACCCGTTCTACAACTCCCAACGAGGCGGCAAAGTTGGCTGTTTCGTTGATATCGGCTTCGTCGTCCGTTAAGTTTGGGACCAACACGTAGCGCAACCAGACCTTTCGCTTTTGTTGTGCCAACCGTCGTGCAAAATGTAGCGTTGGTCCAACAGGTTTGCCGACGAGTCGTTCGTGACGTTCTGGATCCCAAGTCTTTATGTCGAGCAGGACCAAATCAATTTGCTCGAGCTCGTCGTCAGTCAAACGCTCACCGAGAAAACCATTAGTATCTAGTGCTGTATGAATGCCCAATGACTTTGCCGAGGTGAATAGTCGCACTGCAAACCGGTCTTGCATGAGTGGCTCACCGCCGCTCAAAGTGAATCCACCCGACATCATTTTCAGACCATGCCGGTACTTCGCAAGCAGTTCTACGGCGCGATCCAGGCTGACTGGCATGCCATTCATCATGTTCCACGTATCAGGGTTGTGGCAGTACAAACAACGAAATTGACAACCAGCAGTCCAGGCAACGACACGAACTCCTGGTCCATCAACGGTCGAACCGGTAGTAAAAGAATGTAGGAACCCCATGTGGCCAGATTTCAAAGCTGCTGAGACAACAGATTCGTTAACGTCTGCGCTGAGATTTACTCGCAGTTCGTATGGATCCTTTGCCTCAAGCGGTGTCTTTTGGTCCGACTGCGATAGCGTCATTAGAACTGCTCCTACTCATCGAGGCCGCAAAATAAATCAATTTCCATGAAATGTTCGATTGAGCACGTCGAGTTGCTGCTCGCGAGTAAGCCGCACAAAGTTGACCGCATACCCGGAAACACGAATAGTCAAACTTGGATACTTTTCGGGATGCTCCATCGCGTCCATCAACGTTTCCCGGTTAAGCACATTCACGTTCATGTGATAGCCCGTTGTGCCAAAGAACGCGTCAAGCATGCTGCGCAGATTCACAATTCGATCCTCGGAAACTCTTCCCAGCCCCTCTGGAAGTAACGAAGTAGTCAAAGAGATTCCATCAGCCGCATCGCGATAGGGAATCTTTGCAACTGAAGCTGCGGACGCGTGAATTCCGTGCGCATCACGTCCGTGCATTGGGTTTGCACCTGGTGCAAAGGGTTCACCCAGACGTCTACCGTCCGGTGTGTTGCCAGTGTTCTTGCCGTAAACAACATTGGAAGTGATCGTAAGAATTGATTGTGTGTGTAGGGCGTGCCGATAAGTGGGGTACTTCCGAAGCTTAGTCATTGAAGTGCTAACCACCCATGACGCAAGTTGATCCACGCGATTATCGTTGTTGCCAAATTTCGGAAAATCGCCTTCAGTCTCAAAATCGACAATGAGTCCGGTCTCATCGCGCACAACACGAACCTTTGCATAGCGAATTGCCGAGAGGCTATCTGCGACTACCGACAGCCCTGCCATACCAAAAGCCATTGTTCGCAGCGGTGAATAATCATGGAGCGCCATTTCAACGCGTTCATAGGCATACTTATCATGCATGTAGTGAATGACGTTCATGGCATTTACATAAACTCCAGCAAGCCAATCCATCATCTTTTCAAACTTCCCCAGCACGTCGTCAAAGTTCAAATACTCGCCTTCTACTGCATTGAACTTTGGACTAATTTGTTTGCCGGAAATTTCGTCCCGGCCTCCATTGATTGCATACAACAAACACTTCGCCATATTGGCGCGGGCGCCGAAGAACTGCATTTGTTTCCCGACCAGCATTGGAGAGACGCAGCAGGCAATTGCCCCATCGTCACCCCAGGCCTGCCGCATGATGTCGTCGTTTTCAAATTGAATCGCGCTGGTGTCGATCGCCACTTTGGAAGCGAACGATCGGAATCCATCAGGAAGACGTGGCGAATACCAGATTGTCAGGTTGGGTTCCGGAGCTGGCCCAAGATTGTAGAGAGTTTGGAGATACCTGAAGCTGGTTTTTGTAACCAGTGTGCGGCCATCATCACCCATGCCACAGATCGATTCGGTGACCCAGGTTGGATCACCTGCGAAGAGATCGTCGTATTCGGGAGTGCGCAGGAAGCGAACAATTCGAAGTTTGATCACGAAGTCGTCAATGATTTCCTGAGCTTGTTCTTCCGTCAGTGTTCCTGCTTTCTGATCGCGCTGGAAGTAGATATCGAGAAAAGTTGAGGTGCGGCCCAGAGACATCGCAGCCCCATTCTGTTCTTTGACCGCAGCCAGGTAGCCAAAGTAGAGCCACTGCACGGCCTCGCGAGCCGTATGGGCCGGCACTGAGATGTCGAAACCATACTTAGCGGCCATCTCTTGCAATTCTTTGAGAGCGCGAATCTGTTCGCTAAGTTCTTCGCGATCTCTGATGATGTCATCAGTAGACATCGCTGAGTCGATGCTGGCCTTTTCTGCTTCTTTGGCTTCGATTAGCTTTGCGACACCGTAAAGTGCGACGCGCCGGTAGTCTCCGATGATGCGTCCGCGACCATAAGCATCCGGAAGACCAGTAAGGACATGTGAGCTCCGGCAACTTCTGATTTCAGCAGTGTATGCATCGAAAACGCCTTCATTATGCGTCTTACGATATTTGGTAAATGCCTCTACTACGTGCGGGTCAGGCGTATATCCATAAGTTTTAAGAGAATTGAGAACCATTCGAAATCCACCGTTCGGCATGATTGCTCGCTTAAGCGGTGCTTCAGTTTGCAACCCAACAATGACTTCGTTGTCCTTGTCGATGTAGCCAGGTTCGTGGGCTGTAATGGAGGTTGGAATTTGTGAGACGTCGAGGACTCCCTTTTTCCGTTCTTCGACAAAGAGTTCACTGAGATGGTCCCAAATCTTCTTAGTTCTGGCGGTGGCTGGAGCGAGAAATTGTTCGTCGCCTTCGTAAGGTTCGTAGTTGTGTTGGATAAAATCGCGGACATTTATCTGGGTTTGCCAGAGGCCAACGTTAAAACCTTCCCATTGTGGAACCTTGGTTGTCGCGATCTCTTTTGCGGTTGTCGCCATGAATATTCTCCTAACCTTGTTCGATCATGCTGCCGCCCTAGCCAACCCTAACAACGCACCAGTGTGACGCGCGATCATCAACTCTTCGTTTGTGGGAATTACCCAGACGCCAACCCTGCTGTCAGAAGTTGAAATTTGTGAGGTCGACTTATTGTTAGCTGTCTCATCTAGTTCAATTCCCAACCAGGCTGACGCTTTGCAAACGCGCGCCCGAATTTCAGGGGAGTTCTCACCGATACCGGCGGTGAACACAATTCCATCGATTCCGCCAAGCACCGCAGTGAGTGCGCCGATTTCTTTAGCGATGCGATAGATGAAGTAATCGACTGCGAGTTGCGCTTCGGGTTCGGACCGGCCAAGCAGATCTCGCATGTCGTTGCTGATTCCTGAGATACCTAGCAAACCTGATTTTTTGTAGAGCAGGGTTTCTACTTCCTTGGCGGAGAGGTTGAGGCCTTGAAAGAGGTGCAACACAACACCGGGATCAAGAGATCCGGGTCGCGTGCCCATGCAGAGTCCATCGAGAGCCGTAAAGCCGAGCGTGCTATCCACACTCTTACCATCCTTGAACGCACATAAACTCGCGCCGCTGCCCAGGTGTGCGACGATTACGCGACCTTGAGCAATCTCAGGAGCGACTTGGGGTAAGACAGACGAAATGTATTCGTACGAGAGTCCATGAAAACCATATCTCTGTAAGCCGGCTTCGCGTAGGTTAGCTGGTAAAGGAATGAGTTCCGCCACTGCAGGCTGCCCGCGATGAAAGCTTGTGTCGAAGCAGGCAACTTGTGGAACACCAGGTAAGCGTTCAAAAGCTGCTTCGATAGCAGCAAGGTTGTAGGGTTGATGAAGTGGCGCAAGCGGTACTAACTCGTGTAATTCTGCCAGGACGTTTTGGTCCAGTATCGTTGGTCCTTTAAATCGAGCACCACCATGAACGACCCGGTGACCTATTCCCAGAACCCTTGAACGGTCGTAGCTTGAGCGCAGCCATGCTGCCAGAGCATCGAGTGCGCTCCGGCCATCTTTCGCTTCGACATCTTGCTTAACAAGACTTTGGTTGTTTGCATCTTTGGCAGAGAGCTTAGGCGCGGTACCGATGCCTTCGATTTGCCCGCGCGATTCCAAGCGCCAGCCTTCGCCCTCCGGGCGAAGGTATACACAAAACTTCAAGCTTGATGAACCCGCGTTCAATACCAGTGCGTAATCATCCATTTGCAATGAACCCCACTTTTGAAATACGGCAAATCTTTCGTCCGGCCCGCATCGTTGGTACATCAACCAAGAAGTGAGGTGGAGTGCTGAAACATCTTCCTGAACGTCTCGCGTTCATAAGCAGCCGGATTAGGAATCTTTTGAAAACTCATGTTGCCTCGCATCTCATCAAGCGAGTCCCATTCGTTTTCCGCCATCCACACTTGCACTCCATTTAATAGCGTTCGCAGATGGTGCGGGCCGTGTCGCATTAGCGTTGACACTAATTGAATTGCATGAGCCCCAACCATCGTTCCTTTGATCACATCGAGGGGGGTATGAACTCCACCGGTGATCGCGAGCGAGGCCTTGACTCGACCTGCCAAAACGGCTATGCCCCGCAGACGTAGATCCAAATCGGCTGAAGTCGACAGTTCCAGCCTTCGCAAGACTTCGAGCTCGACGACGTCAATATCAATCTTGTGAAAGCGAGTAAAAAGGACGACCGCGTTTGCTCCAGCTTTGTCAATTTGCATCGCGAAATTTGCAAACGAGGTGAATAGTGCCGAAAGCTTTACAGCGACCGGTATTTTCACAGCCTGCTTCACCGAAGTGACCATCTGAATCATTTCGTGTTCCGCTTGCGCGGAACTCTTATCCGGATCACTGGCGGAGTGATAAAGATGCAACTCGATGCCATCGGCTCCAGCCTCTTCCATTAGTCGAGCGTAAGAAGTCCAGCCTCCCGGAGTGCTTCCGTTAAGTGAAGCAATTACAGGAACACCGACTGTACTTTTCACGCGACGCAGGTGTTCGAGGTATTCGTTTGGACCGGGAGGCAAAATTGGATCTGGCGAGTAGCTGGCTGCTTCAGCAAATGAGTCGCCGTAACTTTCGGAGAAGAAGTAATCGGCCATCTGTTCTTCAGTGATTTCTTCTTCATAAAGTGAACGCAAGACGAATGCGGCCGCCCCCTCATCTTCAAGTTTCTTTACTAGATCAAGGTCGTCACTTAGTGGGCTCGCACCCACGATCAGTGGATGGCGTAATTGAATTCCCATGTAGGTAGTCTTGAGATTCATTCGCCCTCCTTTGGCTTCTCGCCGTTTTCGTCCTCATCTTTTGGGGCTACGTACTCCACTTTAATTCCGGCTAGTTGCTGATAAACGGAATAGCGTCGTTCTGATTGGGCTTGTGCTTCTTTGAGGAAGTGTTTGAATCGTTCGGGATCAGCGCGTTCAACCATGCGGAAGCGCGACTCATTGCGCATGTATTCTGCGACCTTGGGCTTAGGTGGCCCGTAGTCAAGATTCAACGGAGGCTCGCCTTTTACTAGTCGTCGAGGATCGAAGCGATAAAGCGGCCATACTCCGGATTCCACCGCGAGCTTTTGTTGAGTCACTCCGTTGGCCATGTCGTAGCCGTGAGCAATGCAGTGACTATACGCAATGATGAGTGAAGGTCCGTTGTAAGACTCGGCCTCAAGAAACGCCTGTGCTGTTTGGGCCATCTTAGCTCCAAAGGCAACACGGGCGACATAGACATGGCCGTACATATTCGCCAGTAAGCCGAGGTCCTTTTTCCCGACAGGTTTTCCGTTCGCTGCGAATTTTGCGGCAGCGCCAAGCGGAGTGGCTTTTGATTGCTGTCCACCCGTGTTGGAATAGACTTCAGTGTCGAGGACGAGAATGTTTACGTTTCGTCTGCTGGCGAGGACATGGTCTAAACCACCGTATCCAATGTCATAAGCCCAGCCGTCTCCACCAACCAACCAAACACTCTTTTTCACGAGATAGTCAGCTAGCTGATCTAGACGGCGTGCTTCTGCAGAGTTCAAAACGCCGAGCTTTTCGCGCAGCACTTTTACTCGTTCACGCTGGGCATGGATTCCCGCTTCGTTGTCCTGATTGGCTGATAACAACTCGGTAACCAGGCCGTCTCCAAGGTCTGGGGCAAGTCTTTCGAGTAGAACTTTGGTGGCGTTTTGATGTGCATCGATCGCCAGCCGAAAACCGAAGCCAAACTCGGCGTTATCTTCAAAGAGTGAGTTGGACCATGCGGGTCCACGGCCATCACTGTTAGTTGTGTAGGGGGTCGTCGGAAGATTGCCCCCATAGATTGACGAGCATCCAGTAGCATTCGCAATTAGCAGCCGATCGCCGAATAGTTGAGTGAGCATTTTCAGGTAAGGTGTCTCACCGCAACCGGCACACGCACCTGAATATTCGAATAGTGGTTCGAGGAACTGTGAACCCTTGTGATCAAGGCGGACAACGCTGCTGCGGTCCAGTTCAGGCAGTTTGAGAAAGAAGTCATAATTGGCGGATTCGTTCTCGCGGAGCGGCGCTTGCGACTCCATATTTATTGCCTTGTGTTTGGGATTGGTTTTGTCCTTAGCGGGGCAAACATTCACGCAAAGGTTGCAGCCAGTGCAATCTTCGGGCGCAACTTGAATCGTAAACAGTTTCCCTTTGTATTCTGCCGCCCGATAAGCAGTTGACTTGAAAGTCGATGGTGGCGAGGCGAGCGCCGACTCTTCGTATACCTTTGCGCGTATCGCAGCGTGTGGGCACACCAGTGCGCATTGATTACACTGAATACAAACCTTCGAATCCCAAACCGGTATTTCGAGGGCAATATTGCGCTTCTCCCACTTCGCTGTACCTACCGGCCATGTGCCATCAACGGTAAACGCACTAACAGGTAGCAAATCACCTTTGCCCGCCAACATTACGGCCGTCATTTTCTGGACAAAGTCAGGTGCTTTTTCAGAGACAATGGGCGGCCGAGTTCTGGTAGCACTTACCGACGCTGGCACGGCAATTTCGTGAAGATGAGCAAGCGCCAGATCCACCACTTCCCAGTTTCGACGAACGACTTCAGGCCCGCGCTTACCGTAGGTTTTCTCAATCGATTTTTTGATGTGTGCGATTGCCTCATCTCGAGGAAGAATCCCGCTGATGCCAAAGAAACACGTTTGCATGATTGTGTTAATCCGGCCTCCCATGCCTACCTGCTTTGCCAGTGCATAAGCATCGATCGCAAAGAATTTGATTTCCTTCTCGATGATTTGTTGCTGCATTTCCCGCGGTAAACGATCCCATACATCATTTGGCTCACCGGTCGCATTCAAAAGAAAGACAGCGCCACGTGCGGCATGTTCGAGTACGTCGATCTTGTCGATGAATTCAAACTGGTGACAGGCAACAAAACGGGCGGAGTCGATCAGGTAAGCAGATCGAATCGGTCGTGGACTTGAGCGCAAATGTGAGACTGTAATTGCACCTGATTTTTTGGAGTCGTAGACAAAGTAGCCTTGTACAAATTGCTCGGTCTCCTGACCGATGATTTTGATCGAGTTTTTGTTTGCTCCGACTGTTCCATCAGCCCCGAGTCCATAAAACAACGAAGCGCTTACATCATCAGCTTTGGTTCTGAACGACGGATCCCAGGGAAGCGACAAGTGTGTGACGTCGTCGATAATTCCGACTGTGAAGTGGTTCCGGGGCTTTTCCTTTTTGAGTTCGTCAAAAATCGACTTCACCATTGCCGGGGTGAATTCCTTGGACGATAATCCGTAGCGCCCGGCGTACACTCGCGGCTCACTATTGAATGATCCTGAGCCACGCATCTCAGCCAACCCGGTCATCACATCAAGGTATAGTGGATCACCAGGAGCTCCTGGCTCTTTGGTGCGATCTAAGACTGCAATGGTGCGCGTCGTTTCGGGTAAGGCGGCTAAAAAAGCGGCTTGTGAGAATGGTCGATATAATCGAACTTTAACTACGCCAACTTTTTCACCGCTCCTTACTAACTCGTCCACGGTTTCTTGAACGGTCTCGGCGCCTGAACCCATAATGACGATAATTCGTTCAGCTTCTGGATCACCCTCATAGTCGAACAACTTGTATACGCGGCCGGTTCTTTGCCCGAAAGCGTGCATTGTGCGTTCAACGATTTCTGCGCACGCGTCGTAGAACAGATTTGCTGCTTCCCGCGCCTGGAAAAACACATCCGGATTTTGAGCGGTGCCGCGAATGACTGGTTTGTCAGGAGTAAGTGCGCGTTGGCGATGAGCAGCAATAGCTTCCTCAGAAATCAAGCTGAGCAAGTCGTCGTCACTTAGTTCTTTTATCTTTGCCACTTCATGAGAGGTACGGAAACCATCAAAGAAATGCAGAAAAGGAAGTCGAGATTCTAAAGTTGCGGCATGTGATATTGCGGCAAAATCGTGTGCCTCCTGGACCGAGTTTGAACACAACATCGCAAACCCGGTTTGCCGGCAAGCCATCACATCAGAGTGGTCGCCAAAAATCGAAAGAGCATGTGTGGCCAGGGTGCGAGCGGTCACGTGCATTGTGAAAGGCGACAGCTCTCCCGCTATCTTGTACATATTCGGAATCATTAAGAGCAGGCCCTGAGAGGCAGTGAAGGTGGTAGAAAGCGCGCCGGCTTGAAGTGCGCCATGAATCGCACCGGCGGCTCCGCCCTCTGATTGCATTTCCGCAATCTCGGGGATTACTCCCCAAAGATTGGTTTTTCCGCGACTGGCCCACTCGTCACAGGCTTCAGCCATCGGTGAACTGGGCGTGATCGGGTAGATCGCAATTGCTTCACTCAGACGAAACGCTACCGAAGCCGCAGCTTCGTTAGCGTCAACAGTGATGTGTTTGGTTTCCGACGTAAATCACCTTCCAATTCCTGCGGGTTGATACCTCGCATGAACAACCAGTTTTGCAACTGCGCAACTCGCGATTCGCGAACGCACACTGTCTGCTCGACTGGTTAGAATTACAGGCGCTTTTGCGCCCAGGACTAAGCCAGCGCTATCGGCGTTGGCAAGAAAGGTTAATTGCTTTGCGAGGATGTTTCCTGCTTCAAGGTCTGGGGCAATAAGAATGTCCGGGTCTCCGGCAACGCTTGACTTGATACCTTTCGTTTCTGCTGCTTGTTTGCTGATCGCGTTATCGAACGCCAATGGCCCATCGATGATGCCGTTTGTAATTTGTCCGCGCTCGGCCATCTTGCACAGAGCTGCTGCGTCGATAGTTGCCGGCATCTTTGACGTCACGGTTTCCACTGCAGCAAGTACAGCCACCTTTGGTCGTTCGAGACCAAGAGACACAGCTAAATCGATTGCGTTTTGACAGATGTCGACTTTGTCCTCGAGAGTGGGTGCAATATTGATGGCCGCGTCAGTAACGATGAGGACTTTGTGATAGGTCGGCACGTCCATCACAAAAACATGACTGATTCGACGCCCGGTGCGTAAACCTTTTTCACGAGAAACAACGGCAGCCATCAGTTCATCAGTGTGAAGGCTACCCTTCATCAAGATTTCGGCTTTGCCCTCACGAATCAGTTCGACTGCTTTACTGGCCGACGCAGCACTGTGCGGCACATCGATGATTTCGAGCCCAGTGATGTCAATGTGACTTTGCTTCGCAGTTTCAATAATCCTGGCAGCCGGTCCCACAAGCAGTGGCTCAATCAGACCTTGCTTGGCAGCTTCAGCAGCCCCAGCCAAAGCTGATGTCTCACAAGGATGTGCTACTGCAGTTGGAACCGGCGCCAGTCCTTCGCACCGCGCGAGAAGTCTTTCGTATTTGCCAGTACCCGTTGCGGTGCTCATTTCTATGTCTCGGTCTTACGTACGGCTGGGCCAGTTTCTTTCAAAACAAAAGTCAGCAGGATTGCTAACGCGACGCCAAATAGCAGTGGCTTAAATGCGGTCTGGTAATCATCCAAACCAATCTGTGATGTTCCACCGGATAGCTTTTGCAGCAGCCATCCGAAAACTGGACCAAGCAACGCGCTAAACGTGAAATTCAGAAAATTGACTACGCCTGTTGCTGTTCCACCAAACTGAGGTGGATTCACTTCTTTAATCACCGTGTAAGGCAACATTGCCGCGCCGGACGCAATGCCGGCAATCAGCCCTATTGAATAAGGCGGAAAGACGCCAGGAATGCCATAGAGAATCCAGGCGAGGCAGGCAAACAGCACAACAGCAGCGCCGATAATTACCGGCTTTCGGCGTCCGAGTCGATCTGACAACAGCCCAAGTAATGGACAGCCGATGATCCATCCAAAGGGAACTGTTGCAGATCGCATCACAGCAGTGCCGTAATCGACACCGTGAGCATCTTGCAGAAAGCGCACTCCCCAAATCATGTCGAAGATCGTCGTGGGAATGAACATCAGGCCCGCGATCAAACCGCAAAGAATTGATTGCGGGTTCTTAAACACCGTTGCAAAAGCCGAAATGATCGGCTTCAGCCCACCAGCTTGTTGATTTGATGTTTCTTCACTCGGGATAAGGAAGAAAAGAACGACACCAATCAACAAACCTGCGATTCCCATCCCGGTCCAAAACATGTTCCACGTAACTCCAGAACTGATCAGTGGTCCAACGACAAATTGTCCTGCTGAGCCACCAGCCATGCCGAACATTTGCGTAGCGCCGATCAATGTGGCCGCGCGTGAAGGAGGGAAGTTCTTGGTCGCAATATAGATGGCACCGACCAGGGCGAAAACTCCGCCAGCACCTTGAATGAAGCGTCCCGCACTCGCAATCTGACTATTACCAGTTGCAAAAAGCAGTGCGCCGATGCCGACGACCGCCGCTGCTACGGGAAGTAAGCGACGTGGTCCAAATCGGTCCATCGCGGCTCCAGCAACGAGGCTGAAAGGCGAATACCCGTAATAAAACAGACCGACGATCGAAGCCACACCAAGAGGACTCATGCCGAACGCATTGCTAAGCTCCGGCATCATTACCGCGGGCGCCGAACGGAGTGAGTACTGGTAGAAGTAATAGATCGAGGTTAGTACCCACGCGACGGCGGCCAGACGTACTTTTGTATTTGGAGCGGCGGCTCCGATTGCTGCTGCTTGTGACATGGCATTCGAGAAAAGGAAGATAGGACCTATAGGACCAATGAGACCTATAGGTCCTATTTCCTCTATTAGCAGAGCACAACCGAAAGAGCGAGTCCTGCTTCGCTCGTTTCTTTGTACTTGCTGTTCATTTCTTTTGCCGTTTGGGCCATGGCGGTGATCGTGGCGTCGAGATCAACGCGGTGCCTGCTGGCGATTTCGTTACTGGCGATCGCGTATGCGGTCCATGCTTTGACTGCGCCGAACGCACAACGCTCGATGCACGGCACCTGCACAAATCCAGCAACTGGATCACAGGTCATACCCAGATGATGTTCGAGTGCCGACTCAGCCGCGTTCTCGACAACAAGTGGAATAGCATCGTGTGCCGTGGCGACTAATGCGGCTGCCATTGCTGAAGCCACACCGATTTCAGCCTGACAACCACCTTCAGCCGCTGAGAGCGTTGCATTGTGTTTGCAGAGATAACCAATTGCCGCCGCAGCCAACATGCCTTCGCGTATCTTTTCGATCGGAAGCTTTCGTCCGCCTTCGCCGAGACCGTGTACGAGAGCGGGCATCACACCAGCTGAACCGCCAGTAGGGGCCGTGATGACAAGGTGACCGCGACCGTTCTCCTCTGACGCAGCTAACGCGTATGCCGATAACATGCCAATACCGCGATCTGCCTGGTAAGCCTCGTCCATGGCTCGCTTTGCTACAGTTGCGGCTTTAGCGTGGAGTTTGATTGGACCAGGCAACACGCTGTCTTCTGGCGCCGCGAGTCCGGATTTAACTGTGGCAACCATCGCGTTGATGATCTTGTCGACAAACGCATAGACCTCGGCTTCACTTCTTCCTGAGATCGAAGTTTCGTTGGCCATGATCACCTGCGCGATCGACAACTTGTTTTTCTCGGCATGTGCGCGCAACTCTTTCATCGTCGAGAACGGATATCTCGGTGGGTTCTTCTTCGGAGGCGTATAACCTTTCCACTCAATGAAACCGCCACCTACTGAGTAGTACTCCTGCTCAAGCAGTACATCGTTGCCGGCGAGGAGTTTGCACGTCATCGTGTTTTGATGATGGAAGGTGCCTTTAGGCGCGTCGTAGATGATGTCTTTGAGGCTTAGGGTGAGAGTCTTGGGACCGACCTTTACTGGAAATGTTTGATCGGGCTTGTCGCGCAAGCCATCGAGAAACGCGGGATCAACGGTCGCCGGCTCTTTGCCTACCAGACCTGCCAGGGCTGCACGTTCGGTCCCGTGTCCCTTGCCCGTAGCGCTCAGGCTTCCGAATAAGTGAACTTTTAATGCGGTAGCTTTAGCGAGTGTGTCAGCGGGCAATTTCGAGACTCGCTGATAGAAGTCGTAGGTAATGCGCATTGGTCCAATCGTGTGTGAACTTGATGGACCTGGTCCTACCTTGTAGAACTCATCCAACAAGGTCATCACCGGACCCTTCTGTGCCTGAACAACGTAAAGTGATGGTGAAACGCGCGGCGGCTCGGCGGTTGACCTTGCCGTTCTTTCCTCAGCTGAAAGGGAACCACCAAGTATCACCGTGGTTGCTCCCACCACTGCACTGCGCATCAGAAAGGTGCGGCGATCTACCCCAGGAGGAATCTCCTGCGAGAGTAGGGCGTCAGAGCTCGCAAGGGTGTCTTGCCAGCTACCGGCCTTCGTCTGATCTTTCGAAACCTGATCTTTAGCATTTGAATTGTCTGCTTTACTCATTACATCTCCTTTTTATGAAGCCTTCTTGGGGCTGGCGATTTTGTTAGTATTTTTGCTGGGTTATGGTCTTACTTCTTCTGGTATTTGGTTTTGTCGAGTCCGCTGAGTTTTACCGGATCCAGCAGGTCTTTGATCTGTGCTTCGGTCAGAAGTTTTTTCTCGCGGATAATCTCGAGAATTCCTCTACCCGATTTGTAAGCTTCACTAGCTAGTTCGGTGGCCTTCTCATACCCAAGGACCGGATTGAGAGCGGTGACGATACCCACCGTTGTTTCCATGTACCGGCTGAGAACTTTTTCATTGACCGTGATGCCGTCAACACACTTCGTTCGAAAGAGAATAGAAGTGTTGTAGAGCAGGCTCTGTGACTCCATCACCGCAAGCCCGGCTAGTGGTTCGTAAGCGTTTAATTGAAGCTGACCGCTATGAGCCGCCAGTGTGACGCTGTAGTCGTTACCCATCACGCGATAAGTGACGATGTTCATCACTTCCGGCACAACGGGATTGACCTTGCCCGGCATGATTGATGAACCAGGCTGAAGGGCAGGCAGGTTGATCTCTGCTAACCCGGCCCGTGGACCAGACGTCAATAAGATAAGGTCGCTCGATATCTTCGAGAGTTTGATCGCCAAACTCTTCAAGGCCGATGAATAGACGACGAAACCTTGTTGGTCCCAGGTTGCTGCAAGCATGTCAGAAGCTGGAACGATCGGCTTGCCGGTTATCTTCGCAAGATTAAATGCACACTTTTCCGGATATCCTTTAGGAACGTTTAATCCCGTCCCAATGGCTGTTGCGCCCATGTTTACTGCGTAGAGATATTTCTCAGCATCACGTAGCAATTTGATCTCATCTTCGAGACCCGCTGCGAACGCATGAAATTCCTGGCCAACAGTCATGGGCACCGCATCTTGCATTTCAGTTCGGCCCATCTTGACGATCTCAAGAAACGCATCGCCCTTCATGCGAAACGACTTGACCATTTGCTGAAGTTCGGCAATTAGTTTGTCGTTGCGAAGAAGGAATGCGACTTTGATTGCAGTCGGGTAGGAATCATTGGTCGACTGCGACATATTTAAGTCGTCGTGTGGTTCAAGAAATTGATATTCACCCTTCTTGTGTCCAGTTAGCTCGAGGCCAATGTTTGCGAGCACTTCGTTGGCATTCATGTTGGTCGATGTGCCCGCACCACCTTGATACCAGTCAACCAGAAATTGGTCGTGATACTTGCCGGCGATTACGGCAGCACACGCTTTCTCAATTGCGGCGAGACGCTCCGGTTTCATTGCCCCAACTTCTGTATTTGCGCGGGCCGCAGCCAGCTTGACCATGGCCCATGCTTCTACAAAACCAGGGTAGTGATTGATCAGGATGCCAGAGAGTTTGAAGTTCTCAAGCGCTCGCGCAGTTTGCACTCCGTAATAGGCATCCGCAGGGATTTGTTTTTCCCCGAGCAGGTCCCTTTCCGTTCGCGTTTGCTGTGCGTTGACGCAAGGGACAAACACCAGACAACCAAGTGTGAAATACACAAGTAGTCTTTTCATTTACACCTCCCAACAAACTAACCAACCACCATCTCGACTGAGCACAAAGGTTGAATGATCAACGACTCACTGATCATCCAACACCGGTGACCAACTCTTGTCCGGATTGAACCTATCTATGGCCGATGCCAGTTCAGCTGTCTGTGGGCCAAGGTCCTTCTGATAGACCACCCCATCGTGACTCACCATGAAGGTCTGAACTCCGGTGAGACGATATTGAGCAGGGAAGGCGAGCAAGGCGAAGCCGCCAATCATCGCTCCCTTAACCACGAAGTCCAGCTCACCGAGTGGTGCGTTGGGTCCCTGCCCTTTTAGGATTTTGAAGAAGTATCCGTGATAAGGTTCAGCTCTGTTTGTGTAGCCACGAGTGATTGCCGCAGCCACCTTCTCACCAATTGGACCACCCCAGGTACCGTCTGAATTTTGCCAGGCGAGTCCATCCTGTGTTCCGGGTGTGCTGATGATTCGCTGTGCATATTGGTTTTGGCCGGTCGTGCCGCGTTTTTGTAGAGCGTATTCGTGCTGCGCCTCAACATAACCGCGACAAATTGCGATTGCGTCGAGTTCGTTGCCGCCGATTCGCCGGAACAGCAGTTCCTGTCGACCGGCCTTCGCATCAAACGACCATGTCGTGCCAACCTTTACAAGGGGGACGGCAAACGGCCAGTCGTCTGCGCCTATCTCCAAGATTGCCCGTCGCGGGTTTTTTGGCTGCAACGAGATGTTGTTTTTGATGCGAGCCTGCTCGGCAAACTTTTGCGCGACTTCTTTATCGCGCGCAGGTTCCCCGGTGTGAATGATGTCGTAACTGTCAGGGCCCAAAATTTCCTTCAGGCCCTCCTCGTCATATTTCTCTGCCGCCTCGATCAATGCGTTTGCTGCATCTTGTGCCGAAGCAAATGTCTTTGCCTTGGTGGCACTAGTCTGTGCCATCGTGGTCAGCGATGTAGCAAAGACAACGAGCAGTGAGACAGAGATTAGTCCTGACCAAACTGGTGACTTCGCAAAACGAGTTTGTGTATTCATAGCTTTCCTCCGTTTCATGGCTCTTTACCTCCTACCTCCGCCGCCACCTCGACCACCACCGCCGCCACCGCCGCGACTTCCACCGCCGCCGCCGAAGCCGCCACTACTGCGACTTCCGCCGCCGCCAAAGCCACCGCTACTGCGACTGCCACCGCCGAACCCACCCATGCTTGATGAACCACGGCTGCTGCTCGATCGGGCACTAGATCCACTAAAGCCACCGGAGCCGCCGCCAAAACCACCACGGCTGGAACTACCACCGCCGCCGACACTCCGGTTTCCGACTCTGTCACCGCCACCGCCTCCAAGACCACCGCTGCTGCCTCCACGTGAACGATCGCTTACTCCCGTGCTGCCGCGATTCCCGGCTCCGCCACGATCTCCCACGCCGCCACGATCGCCAACTCCACCACGATTCCCAGCTCCGCCGCGATCACCAACTCCACCACGATCGCCGACACCGCCACGATTGCCAGCGCCGCCGCGATCACCGACACCACCACGATCGCCAACGCCGCCGCGATCACCGACACCTCCACGATCACCAATGCCGCCGCGATCGCCACGTTGACTTCCAAGATTGCCACCCTGTCGGCCAATGTCTCTTTGCGCTGCGCGTTGCCGATTGCCAAGTGAATCACCTCTCGCGGTACCGCCAAACCTATTAGCAGTGCCTCGATCACCATAAGGTGCACCACCTCGATGAGAGGGGTTGTGTTGCCATTTTCCGCCACCAGCGGCTGTGCGATTGCCACCCTGAATATTGTTCACCC
Source organism: Acidobacteriota bacterium (assembly GCA_046734235.1). GTDB lineage: Bacteria > Acidobacteriota > Blastocatellia > Pyrinomonadales > Pyrinomonadaceae > PSRF01. Next base: position 4,197 of record JBKPQV010000619.1, on the reverse strand, counting down.
GGTTGCCACCGCTGATGTTGGTATTGCGATTGAAGTTGTTGTTCATGTTGACGTCGATATCTCCGCCTCCCCAGCCACAGCCCCAACCCCAACCTCCGCCCCAGGCAGCACCCATGGCCATACCAACGCCGAAGGAAATCGCGCTAGCGGCAATGACCGCTCCCGTTGACGGTGGGTAATAAATCGGGGGATAGGGATACGCAGGCGCACCATAGACAACAGTCGGGTTGTAGGAAGGAACGTAAACGACTTGCGGATCTGATTGTTGGATCACGATTACTTCTTTGCTCTCAACGACCTGTGTCTCCACTTTTTGTTGCTGGTTCGAGGCCAACGCTCCATTGTCCTGGGCCTTGTTGCGCATCCTCTGAATCGCATCCATCACATCTTTCTGTTGGGCCAGGAATGCGTTGCCCAGATCCGTGGTCCACTGGATGTCATCAGCCAGGCGCTTTACTACGTCAGGCATTGGCGCCATCGCTTGAACACTCGGGTCCCACGGTTGTTTCTTAATAGCTTCACTTAGTTTCTTCTGGTCTTTAAGCAGGTTTTGATTCTTGTCCAACCACTGCTGCAATTGAATGATCTCCAACGGGTAAGTTGAAGCGACGAGTGTCTGACTAAGAAGGTTATCTGGATACAGAGCAATCGGCGCTACTAAGGATTCGAGTTGTTCAGGCGGAATCTTCACTGCCGCTTCGTCCTGAACAACAGGTATAGACGCTGAGCGCGCTAAAGAAGCAGCGTTAGCCGGCATTACCAATGCTGCACAAGTAAGTACTATGCAGCATTGGACCAGCGTCCCTGAGTATCGGGTTTGGGTAAAACTTAATTTCATACGGGCCTCCTATTTATTTCATCTTCGCCGCTTCCCAACTGCGCACTTTGCGTCGAGCTTCATCAAAAATCCGTTCGTAGTTTTTCTTGCGCACTTTTTCGCTGGCCTCAGCGGTGAGCAATTTCCAGAACGGTTCGTATTGGTTGTAGACCTTGAGATATTTTTCCTGGTTGGGTGGCGCGACTTCGTCTGTGCCGAAGAGAAAACGATCTGGATTTCGGTTTACGACATCTGCCGCATGCTTGGTTGATTCCGGAGTCGCCACAACATACTTGGCAACTTCGTCCCAGGAGATGTCGAAATAGACGTGACTGAGGTCAGGATCATTGATGATGTCCTGAACTATTGCTGCTTGATCTTTAACGGGGCGAACAATCCGTCCCACGCCAATGTGCGCCCAGATAATTGTTGCTTTGGGGTGACGTTTGAAAAGGGCTTTTATTTGACCTGCATACGCAGGCCCCGCGCCAGCTTTTGGAAATGGAGCATCGACGTCGCAATGAAGCAGCACAACCAGACCGACCTCTGCCGCAAAATCAATTAAGCGATCGAGCGCCTGGTCCTGCAGACTTGCAACGTCTCCAGAAACCTTTGCCGAAACAAATTCCTTGTGAATCGAAAATTCGCCGATGCCGGTGAAAACTCCGGGAAAAGCCTTGAGTACCCGTCGAATGTGGTCAGCGGCATACATATCTGTCGGGTTGAAGCCGGTGATCATGGGATCGAAACGAGCTTGTTCCTCTTGAGTGAGTGACTTATAGGACGTGGCTATCCATGCATCAGTAAATGAGTAGTAATAAAGAGGAGCGTCGGAGTTAAGGTAGTAAGTAGGCGCCCGATTGCCATCGACGCGATAGGACCATTGTTGTTGAAGCGGAATACCAAAGACTGCTACACGACCAACCTTATTCCCCATCGTCTTCAGGAAGTCGTGAATGTCGACGCCTTCCTGGACGTAGTTCGTCAGGTGAAAATGACTGTCGTTGAAGAGGTAGTCGTTCGAGTTTGATTGGGCGAAGGCTGGTGTCGCTGAGCAGATTAGAACTATACCGAGAACCACATTGATAGGTGTTGGGCGAATGCTTTTTTCGATCCGGGCAGTAACTCGGAGATTTGCACAGCTTAAGGGAATGCCGGCAAGGCATATTAGCGATTCAACACATTTGGTCCTGGTCCACATCTTCAAAACGCCAGCTCCAGACTTGAATGGAAAACGCCTCCTCGACCGCCAATCACGAATGGCACCGAGGAGTAACCAACAGGCGAATTTCTCAGATAGAGATATTCGGTATTCCACCGAACCACTTTATTTTTCCAGGGAAACCAGTTTGTTCCTGCGCGAAAGTCGAATGGCTTGCCATACTGTCCATTGATTCGCGACACTCCCGAGTAAAACTGCAATGTCTTCGGAATCACCATGTAGGAAGCTTGCAACTGGAATCCGTGATCGAATAAGGAAGCGAGGTTATCGACGTTGTCGCCTTTGAAGTTGTCGATCCACCTCAGGTAATACTCGCCTTCGAGAGCAAAGCCGCGATATTTCATCCCGAAATCGAAATCGAGCATCTGGTATCTTGCGTCCGTTATCGTGATATCTGGTCCAAATAGGTTAGGAGTGAAGATCACACTCCCATCTGACAGTCTTAACTGCGTGTTCTCGAAAGTATCACTACTGGGTTGGCTCTCTTTATTCTCAGTGCTGCGGGTGAAGTGGACACCAATACGGCTTGCAAGGGTCTTGTGATGTTCAAAGTCGCCAAAGCCCTGCCCGTATTCACCCGTTGGTGCAAAGACTAAAGCGCTGGAGAGCGTGTCGAATTTGTTATCCAGGCGCGCGGCACTCACTCCAAGTGTGCTCAGGTTATTCCCTAGCATCACTTGATACCGTAGGCGTTTGGCGATCTTGCCTTTGAACCAGATACCCGACGTGTATGAGGGCCTGAAGAATTCGTCAGCAATGTGACGACTGTCTACACCGAGCCAAAAAGGAAAGTTACCTTCCGTAGTGCGAACACCTGGCAGGGACGTTATGCCGGCGGCGACCGTAAGGTGATCGCTAAAGGTATATCCGACGTTACCAGCAACGACAACCTGGGCTCCCTGACCTTGTGTAGGATTGGAAGTCCAGGTGTAAAGGAAGTAACGAAACTTGGGATCTAATACCCAACCCAGGAATTTGATCTGAACCTTTTGTAGCTGAAAGTCCTGACGCTCCTGAACATTCTTAGTATTACCAAAGGCGTCTGTATAACTTGATTTCAGACCCATTTGGTTCAGGTATCTTGCATAGGTGTAAATACTAACTGCGAGATCCCCGTATTCAGTGTTCGCGAGTTTGTAGCCAAGATTCGGAGTGTACCGACCATAAGAAGCGGTCTCAGCGGCCTCCGCAGCAGGTTTTTCTTTTACAACCGGTGGCATCCATACGTGAGGATCGTCCGAAGTTGAAATGTCAGGCTTGGTATCCAGGCTAGCAGGGGTGGCAGTCGCAACTGGTTGACCTGCTGCTTGCGCAGCCTCAAGCTTTTCTACTCTTTCCTGGAGACTTCGAATTAGCTTTAGAAGCTCTTCGCGTTCCGCTGAGGTTAGTGGTTTGTCGGCACTACCTTGCGATCCATTGGGACTCGAACTGTCGGACTGCGCAAAACAAACTAGGTGAAGAGTCGATATACATGCCAGCACAAACGCAGCCCTTAGAGCCGCATTTCGGCGCGGCATTGGGTTAATTGGACGCGACGACCAAACCATTGACATTTTTCCCTTGTTCATACGCCTTCTACTTATTCACCTTTCAACCCAACCGATCGTGGTGAGAACAGATTCAAGTCGAGCTTTCCCGCAACAAATTCGATAACCTTTTGCGCTTTGACACTGTTGCCGGCTTCATCCAGCGGAGGTGCAAAGACCGCGATTGCACCCTTGCCCGGAACGACCGCGACGATCCCGCCACCCACTCCACTCTTCGCAGGCAGACCTACATGCCAGGCCCATGTGCCTGAGCCGTCGTACAAACCTGCCATTGTCATTGTGGAAAGGATGTAAGGAACGTCCTCAGCTTTGATTACTTGCTCACCGGTTGCGGGGTTCTTCCCATTGTTTGCGAGCGTTGCTCCCATGCGCGCGAGTTGGACCACATTCACGCCGACCGAGCATTGCTTTGTGTAGACGTCAACTGATTCAAATGGATCTGCGTAGATGCGATCGTATTTAGCTAGCAGCATCGAAAGAGCTTTGTTGCCAGTGTTGGTAGCTGCTTCAGACTTATAGACTTCGTCAATGAGCTCCAGCTTCTCGCCGGCACAGCGACTGTAGTAGTTCAAAATTTTGGTCCACTTCTCGTCAGCGGTTTTGGCTGAGAT
>JBKPQV010000618.1:0-5333 GCA_046734235.1 Acidobacteriota bacterium | reverse complement strand
CGAACCAATAGTGTATTTGCTCCGACGTCAATACCGGCTTCCACAGCACCAAGCACAAACATCACGGCAAACAACAACCACTGCAACTTTGCTAACGGCACAACTGCAACAGAAACCACAGCCGCCAACATTAACCACGCCATGACTCTGTTCCCCGGGTGGCGATCGAACAGCCGACCGCCGCGAAGTGCGCCAAAGACATACCCGAGCGATCGAAAGGTAAACACGTAACTGATCACACTGACAGAGGAATTTGTTTGGGTTGCCAGTGCTGGCAACGTGGGTCCAAGTGAGCCAGTTGTGAGGCCAAGCGCGATAAAAGAAGCAAAGTACGCCGCAGTCACACTGTAACGCGGCGAAACGAGGTGTTCCTCGAGAGTCATTGATGCGGCTGCCATGTGTCTTCTCAACTAGTTGTTTTTGAACTGGCAATCGATTCGCCCAATGTGAACAAAGCCGCTCCCAGGAGGACAACATCCTTCAAGAGAAAACCGCCTGAACCAGAAAGCGCGGGAAAGCCACCGAGACTTTTTTCCCAACCGGGAAGTGAAAAGAGAAACGTTAAGGTCGATAAAAAGGTGCAAACAGCTAACACACTCCCGATTGACGACAGCCTTGATGACAAGGGTTTAATCGCAATCAGAGTTGCAGCGAGTAGCTCTACCACTCCAATTAAGTTTGACGTTGCCTGCAAACTTAGGAAGTTGTACAGCCAACTCATTAGGGGACTCGTTCTTACCAGCCCTTCGATCCCTTTGGCTTCGTACGCAGTAAATTTCATTGCACCAATCCAGCCAAGTACCAGTACTAACCCGTATCGAATCAGTAATTCTCCCGCTCGCTGGAAAACTGATGTTTCGTTTTTCATGTTTAGACCTCCACCTGATCTTGGTCGAGGAAAAGACGAGAACCTTACAAATGATCGAAAGGGTTCGACAAAAAAAGCGGCTTTGCACAAAAAGTCAGATACCACCTGCTTTAGTAGCGTGGTATCTGAAGCCCGTCTAACCCAGGGTTGTCATAGAACAACCCTGGGCTTTGAGACGCCTACGGATAATAACCCCCTAACGCTTCCGAGCACTGTCTGCGCTAAGCCTTGGTTACGGTCTCACTCCAGGAATGTTCAATCGAATGCGATAAAGCGCGTCCCTGGCACACAGGTACAGAGTCTTCCCATCGTCGTCACCCCAATTAAAGTTGTGTGGATGACGCGGCGTGATGATCGTTCCGAGGTGTTTGCCTTCTGGCGAAATCACCCAAAGGCCACCCGGAGCCGAAACATAAAGATTTCCTTTCTGGTCCACTTTGATTCCATCAAGACCATCTTCACCAGGCGCATTCGTGAAATCGAAGAACAACTTTCCATTCTTGAGCGTGCCGTCCGGTTGAACTTCATAACGCATTATTGCTTTGTGTTTCTCTCCGATCTCACTAACTGGCTCGTCCCCTTCCCGCGGCGCCTGTCCAACTATTCCTCTCGGCCAATTGTCGACATAAAGATACTTTTCGTCGGGAGAGAGTGCGATTCCATTTGGACCCGAGAAAGCTTTACTGATTAGTTGCAGCTTACCTTTATAGATCGAATACACGCCGCTGAATCCCAACTGCTTTCTTGGATCTAGAAAAGCCTTAGGAAACCCAAACGGCGGATCTGTAAAAAACAAGGTTCCATCAGACCTATAAACCAGATCGTTAGGACTGTTGAGTCTCGCGCCCTGGTAGGAATCAACCAGGACCGTGTCAGTGCCGTCGCTTTCCTCTCGAATGACGCGATGATTGCCGTGCTGATTGATCGTGAGTCGTCCACTCGAATCGAGTGTTAGGCCGTTGGAACCCGGCTGACCATACTCGGCAATGTCTTCACCTGAATAACCGCTCGGAGTGCGATACACATCGAGCTTACCTTCGCCTGCCGGAGCGTACTTGTAAATCGTGTTGCTGTTTGGATCACTGAATAAGAGGTAACCATTATCCTTCTTCACCCAAATCGGACCTTCAGTAAACTTAAAACCCTCGGCGAGTTTGAAGACTTTGGGATTAGGTCCAATCACCTCATCCATCTTGGGATCATTACGAACCACCTCGACATTCACTTCACTTGGAGTCAAAGCGGCAGGGCCAGGCTCGGCTTTGTAGAAAGCCAGCTTGGCATACCGCATCCAGATGAAATTTGTGGGCGGATTCGAGAGCGGACCATTGATTCCAAAAATTGCCAATTGAATCTGTTGTCCTGGTTTCACATTACGGCCAACAATAAGACGGTTCACCGAATTCCAACCACTGATTACTGAACCACCCGACTGACCGACCGCTCGCGACAATTCCCCATCCACCCAGATCTCCGCATAGTCATCGAGCGAAGTTTCAAACACCACGAGCGAACCACTCGGATCAAAATCGCCGACTCGTTCCGGAATGGTTAACTTGATCCGGTACCAGTTGAAAGAGAGTCGTCCATTGCCGCGGCGTTTTGCGAGTGCGGTTGGCTCAATGGCTTCCCATTTTGAGTCGTCATATCCGACGCCACCCGCGTGTGGTGTGTAGTCGTAAGTTTTGACAGGCGTCCCGCTCGGCTGGTTGTCACTACCGGGTCCTTTGAACTCGACCTGAATGATTTGCGTATCGCTGTATCGCCATTGTCCTTTCACATTCATCACGCCGTCGACAGTTGCAAGATCAACCGACGCATCAGGCTTTCCCATCGGCGGAACGGCATTATTGACCGCGGACGATGCACGTGATGAAAGTAGAACTAAGCTCGCGACAGTCAACAAGAGCAATTGTATTGACGTTGAATAATTGCGTTTCATTGTCGTTCTCCTCGCTAACGGTTCGAGCTCATCATTACTGACGTCGACGTACATTCAGGGCACCGCACTTTAATCGTGTAGTACAACAACGTGCCATTCACTTCCTTGAACCAATGAGGGGTGTTGTTTGGCACAACAACCACATCACCTTTTACAAGTTGACGGGTGTCGCCACCGTCGATTCTCACACCGCGCAATTCGTTCGGTGCAATCTCCTTCGTACCTACTGCAGTGCCACCCGTTACGAACGTCGCACTGCCCTGCAGCACATAAATGATGTCTGTATCAAGGGCATGAACCTCAGCCTGGCCAGGCTTCTCCCGCTTGCTTGTATGGACCATGTAGTTTCGGTTCATCCCATCGAGCAGCACGGCGCCGTTGGCGAAAGAATTAGCGACTTTCGATGCTTCGAAAAACAGAACTGGAGAGTTTGGTGTTTGCATCTCGCTTGATTTCATCTCGGCGAAAGCGTTCGCGCCGGCGATTGCCAGTTCTTCATCCTGCTGTGCACTTGCCGCCCCACTAACACCGACGCCGCCTACGATTTGATTATCGACAACGATTGGGATCCCGCCTTGCAGCGGAGTGAAAAACGAATCGGGCAGAGCAACCATTGCGGTTCGTCCGTTCTTAATAATTTCTTCGAAAGCTTTTGTTGGTCGTTTGAAGAGAACTGCTGTTCGCGCTTTACCAATTGAGATGTTAGCTCCAGCGGCGAATGTGCCATCAAGCCGTTCGAGGGCCATCAAGTTTCCGCCATCATCTACAACGGCAATCACGCCACCCGGAGCACTGTTCTTCTTTGCGTAGGCGACCGCTGCTGCGATCACTTTCTTTGCGCCATCTAAAGTTAAAGACTTCTTTTCAAGTGTTTGCGCATTTGCGAATGAACTCAGGCTGGCGAATGCAATTGCCGCCAGGAGTAATTTATTTATCCATTTCATTTTTAGTTTCTCCTTCGGCAACGCTGGTCGCCGCTAAGTTTGCAGTGTCGCAAGAAAGTCATCTTGCGACATCGCACCATTATTGTTGACTACATTCCGTTCTCCGCGGACAACGTCACGCGAAAAAGCTCGCCATTTTTTCCATAAAAGCGAACGTCTTTCGCGCGATGTACGACGCCGTTTTCAGCCTGTCCGGTATTTGCCATCTTTTGTCGTGGTGCCTGGTTTGGACCAACACCAACTTCTTCATTAACTTCCGTGCCGGCGTCCCAGAGGATGAGTTGATCAGTTATGTCTCCACTGATCGGGTTGCCCTTTGCGTCGAACAGAGCTATGCCTGCCGAGTCAGGTGCGTAAAAGAGATCGTTTGACTGACCAAACATCGTGGTGAAATACAGCTTCATTTTTGGCGCGGCCGTAAAGCTGAACTCGTAGACACCACCTGGACCGATTGGGCCGGGACCCATTGAGCCAGCAGGAGTGTTGTAGACACCATGTAATGAGCCGGCGTGATGCAAGTTTTCGAGCGCTGACACCAAGCCTGCCGGGTTTCCGTCCTCGGCTTGTGCTTCCAGACCGTTCGCTTTAGCCGGCTTACCTTCAGTGAACAGCAAGTTCTTGTCGTTGAGCACAAACATTCCCGGGCTCAACGCAAAGGGCCACTTGCTACCGTCAGAAGCGACTTGTCCGTCTGCACTTGAAATGTTCTCGATGCGAACAGTGAACCTGGTTCCTGACTTCGATGCGCTCGTTGAATTAGTGAGAGCTAACTGAGCGCACAACGCTATAGCGAGCACAGCCAGACCACTTACGACTCTGCGATGTTTCATGACTGATTCCTCCTAAAATGAATTTGTTTGAAAGTTGCAATTGAAAATGCAACGTTGGTTGTTGTGATGATGGAGTTTGGCGCAGGCGACACCGCGTCCGGCTTTCACTCGCAGGTAAACCTCCGCCGCCAGCAACATCCCAATAGGCGGAGCGATGAAATAGATCCAAAGTGCTGTCCAGATTTGTGCTACGGAAGCAGAACCCAGAGTTCGAGCTGGGTTCATGCTCATGCCTGAAATTGGCGATTCGAAAGTGATGTAGTTCGCGACGATGAATCCAACAAATATGCCGGTCCACCGGGAAAGTGTTTTGGAGTTGGAGATCGTAAGGACCACCAGCATCATTGCGAACGAGATTCCGACTTCAGCAACAAACGCCAACTGCCAACCAGCTTGACCCGGAACCGTCGTCGCGTAACTCACAGACCGATGGGCGATTTTGTCGCCCATCAGCCAGCCGGCAAGAAGTACACCTGCGACTGCGCCGATGAATTGAAACAGTGTGTAGAAGGCTGCGTCGCACGGTTTTACTTTGCCGAGTCGAAGAAACGTGAGCGTGACAGATGGGTTGATATGCGCACCCGATCGTTTGCCTACAGGTGAAAAGATGATTGCTATTGCCGTGAGTCCCATCGCGATACCCATAAGTGCGCGACGAACGACTTCACTTGGAACTAGTCCGGCCACGTACGACGGATGGAAAAACAAAACAGTAAACGTGCAAGCCGATAACATGAAGAACCCTAGTC
>JBKPQV010000617.1:0-5744 GCA_046734235.1 Acidobacteriota bacterium | reverse complement strand
GGCCGGTGACTTCCGAAATGGAGCGACGCATTACTGATTGAAAGCCAGATCTGATGAACAGGCGCACCGCGCGGTCGAGGCAGTAGCGCGGGAATCTTACGGACGCCTCGTGGCGCTGCTTGCCACGCGCACGCACGATGTAGCTGGCGCTGAAGACGCGCTGAGCGACGCGCTGCTAGCCGCGTTGACCACATGGCCGCGCGACGGCATTCCGCAGAATCCACAGGGATGGCTCGTTACGGTCGCGCGCAATCGGCTAACGGATCATGCGAGACATCAGCAGGTACATGACCACAGCGTTCCCACCTTGCAGCTCATGACCCGTGAGTTCGATGAGATCGCAGATCCTGATGCTTTGCCCGATGAGCGCCTGAAGCTGCTGTTTGTATGCGCGCATCCTGCGATTGATCCGAACATACACACGCCGCTGATGCTGCAGGCGGTCCTCGGTCTTGATGCGGTAGCGATTGGAAGAGCTTTGCTCGTCGCGCCCAAGACCATCGGGCAACGGCTCGTGCGAGCCAAGGCCAAGATCCGAAAAACGCAAATCGCTTTCGAGATTCCCACACCGGATCAAATCCCGCAGCGCCTGGAAGCGGTGCTCAACGCGATCTACGCGGCGTATGGCAACAGCTGGGAAGACGCGACCGCCGCCGACGCCCGTATAGCGGAGCTCGGCCAGGAGGCAATCTGGCTCGCCCGAGTGCTGCGCGAGCAGATCCCGGAAAATCCGGAAGTCCGCGGCCTACTCGCATTGATGCTACATTGCGAGGCACGTCGTCCGGCCCGCCGGAGCGCTAACGGTCGGTTCGTTCCGTTATCGGAGCAGAACGCGAACGACTGGCTTATGGCGATGATAGACGAAGCCGAAACAGAACTCGCTGCAGCTGCTCAAATGCAGCGACCGGGACGATTTCAGATTGAAGCTGCCATCCAATCGGTCCATGCCGAACGTGCTCACACGGGCCGCACCGAATGGACCGCGATTGTGGCGTTCTACGATCAACTCATGCAAGTGGCGCCCTCGATCGGCGGTGCTGTGGCCCGCGCTGCAGCCTACGCCGAAGTCCAGGGACCCGAAGCTGGTCTAGCGCTCCTCGATCAGATCGACCCGCAAGCGGTTATCTCCTACCAACCCAATTGGGCCGTCCGCGCCCACTTACTAAAGCAACTCGATCGTACGCAGGAGGCGGCCAAGGCATTTGACCGCGCCATAGGTCTTAGTGAGGACGACGCCGTCCGTGCTTTCCTGACCGAACATCGTGATTGCTGACTCCCGCCGTAACTGATGATTGGGTACCTGTCGAAATCGGGCAGTAACAACCGTCATCATTATGAGAACCAAAAAAGGAGTCAGCTATGTGTCCTTTCTGCATAACCACTGCAATGATAGCGGCAGGCACAACTTCAGCCGGCGTGCTGGGCTTAGTGACGGTCAAGGTCAGAGCTTTGCGACGGCGTCGTCGCGAGCCGCGTACATCACAACCGAAATCAATGAGGAGTAAATAATGAGCGTTTCATCAGTATCGTCAGGAATGAAGACACCACCGATCGTGTCACCGGAAGAATGGGAGTTTGCGCGGCAGCAGCTACTCGTGAAGGAAAAGGCCCAGACCCGCGCCCGTGACGCGCTGGCCGCCGAGCGTCGACGGATGCCCTGGCTGGCAGTCGAGAAGGAGTACGAGTTCGATGGACCCAAAGGCAAGGCGAGCTTGCTTGATCTGTTCGAAGGGCGACGTCAGCTTATCGTATACCGCGCGTTCTTCGAGCCAGGCGTGTACGGCTGGCCTGAGCATGCCTGCCGCGGCTGCTCATTCCTGGCCGACCAGGTTGCGCATCTCGCTCATTTGAACGCGCGAGACACAACGCTCGCGTTCGTCTCACGCGCGCCACAAACGGACATCGAGCGCTTGAAGGCGCGAATGAACTGGCAGATGCCTTGGTACACCATCACCGACACTTTCGACACCGACTTCGGCGTGGAAGAGTGGCACGGGACGAATGCCTTCATCCGCGACGGCGATAGAATATTCCGCACCTACTTCATCAACAGCCGCGGAGACGAGGCGATGGGGAGCACCTGGAACTATCTCGACATGACAGCGCTCGGACGTCAGGAGGAGTGGGAGGATTCGCCGGAAGGCTATCCGCAGACACCGCCGTACAAGTGGTGGAACTGGCACGACGAATACGGCAAAGAAAATTCGTCTCAGTGGGGGAACGTGGTCGATCGCGCTCTCACCATTTTGAATGAGCCGGTCGATTGAAACGCGAACAGAGACACAGAGAAGCACGTTGCAAGACCTCAAACTGCGTGGTCTTGCAACGTACTCTTAGTAACTGTGGCTGACTAGAAGTTCAACTTCAATGCGAATTGTAGGATTCGCGGATCGAACGTGCCTGTAAGCTGCCCAAAGCTTTGACTGTTAATATCCTGAGTTTCACCACTGATAAAGAAGTTCGTATGGTTGAGGACATTGAACATCTCAGCGCGTAACTCTATGTTCACCCGCTCAGTTATGTTGGTTCGCTTGATAAGGCCCAAGTCAAGATTCCAATACCCCGGACCATCGATTGGAGTTTGCTGTAGGGAACCGTAGGTACCAGCTGCAGGATTTTGGAAGAATGCGGGATTGGCACGCCCATCCGGCCCTATCAACTGGGGGTCTAAGAACAGTGGACGCCCTCCGGTTGGATTTTCGAAGACGCCAGTCATGCTCTGCAATTGGTCCAGCGTGAGCGACGTGTTCACTGTGTTTCTGGCAGATCGGCCGGAGCGGTTTACTGTCCCACGCGCTGAAACGATCGTGAGTGGTCTACCTGTACGGGCCTCGAATATACTGCTGAGTTCCCACCCCCCAACTAGTTTGCTTATCAGCCCACTCGAAGAACTCAGGAATCTTTTCTGCGGGCCGAATGGGAGCGAGTAAATCCCGTTGAACTTGAAGACGTGGTTGAGGCTGTTGAGGCTCCGTCTCTTCTCCAACTCACCGCGCGACAGATCCAACAATGCCGCAAAATTGGAGTCGCTGCCGTCGAAGTCGTTAAAGCCTTTACTCCAAGTGTAATTGGATTGGAAATACACTCCGGTCCTTAGTCTGAACACGATTTCAGCTTGTAATGCGTTGTAATTCGAGAATGAGCCGTTGCCGAGATAGTCGACGTTGCCAGCGCGAGCGTTTGCTGGAAGGAAGAAGCCAGGTGAAAGAGTTCCTCCGTTTACTCCAGGTGTTAAGTAAATGGTGCGACTACCCACATAGGTTTGGACCAGTTCGCCGACCTGACCCGTTTGGATTAGATTAACGATGGTCGAGTTCAGTACTGACCCCGTCGCAGTCGTGAACAGGCCTCTCCTTCCGACAAGTGGAATAATTGTTAGTGGCTGGCTGCCAGGCACTGCCGCATTAAATGCCGGACTTGCGGGAATGGCCGAGTTAGTTGCGTTGAGAGCAGTTGAGAGTTCCAGGTTTCGTTGCGCGCGTTGGAAATCCTGCAAGAACCCGTTCTCGAAAATTCTGACCTGATTGATATCAATACCGCGCACTTGCTTTACGCCGTGGTTGCCAACATAACGGATACTAGCGACAGTGTTGGTCATGACTTCTCGTTCGAAGCCAAGATTCCATTGCTGGACGTACGGTGTGCGCAGGTTTGGGTCAATCGTAAAGAGTACTGGATTTTGATTTATCGTCGCTTGATCAAGGAGTGTGCGCGGAACCTTAAACGCGGGAGTCGTTATAGGAATAAGTCCGCCGCCAGATACTGTTCCTGTTAGGTTTTGAAGAGTTTGGATGGAACTTAGCCCATCATTGCCGTCACTGGCTGAGTTTTCAGCAGCCTGAATCAAACTGTCGATTACAAAGTTAATTGAGTAGCCGCCGCGAATTGATGATTTGCTCGTGCCGAACGGATCCCACGAGAAACTGAAACTCGGAGCGAAGTTGTTCTTATCCGGGTTGTAAAGGCCATCGCGACCAGCCACATCTATCGATACGTTCGGGTCATTGAGTGCTGCAAGTCCGCCCACCGGCAGCAGGGCTAAGTCGTTCGTCTCTTTTACAGGCGAGTAATAGTCATAACGAAGGCCTAGCTTTAATGTAAGGTTGGGCCGAACCTTCCAAGTGTCGCTGCCATAAAAACCTATCGCTTTGAAGCTGAGGTTGCGACGCTGTTCTGCACCCTTTACGTAGCCAGATTCACCGCTTGTGGCATTGAAGGTTTGCGTTGCAGTGTTGACTGCACCCGTCAGAAACGCAAGGAGGTTCGAGGCGTTAGTAAAATCGGTGCTGGCGATTCCACCTGCGAACTGGGCGGTACTGGTAGAACTCAGGGGATTGATATTGCCTGATCCGAAAGCAAGTGCGTATGACGGCAAGATACCGGTGAAGCTGAAGGGCTCGACTTCAGTGTGACGGAAATTACCTCCGAATTGGAAAATGTGGTTTCCTTTGACCCAGGTGGAATTGTCCATGAGTTCATGGACTTTACTTGAGCGTCCGCTTTCAAGGGAGTTTTGCACGGGATTAGTGATGTTACCTCCGACACTCGGGAAGGTCAGTTGGTAACCCCCAGGAAACTGCACATTCGTAAAGAAGAGCGAACGCTGACGATAGTAACCGCCCCGCAATTCGTTGGACACGTTCTGTGTTGGGGCAAACGACCAGGCCAATGCGAGACGCTGCCGGCGCGGACTCTGCCCTTTCCCCGGCAAGCCTGGAAAAGGTTCGCCTGTGTTATTGGTAATGGCATCGTTCGGCGTAAGCACACTATCTTTGCTGTAGACAGCTTCCAAGCGGCTCCGCGAAGAGAGCTCGTAGTCTATGCGAAAACCAAAAAGCCGATCCGTGCTTCCACCGGGGCTGTTGAATCGAAAGCCTCCGGTGTTCAAATGATCTCCAGCGTCATTGATGGCGTTGGGGGTTGGCGTTAAGTTGATCAAATTCTGTATTTGAGGGTCAACGGTTCTACCCGTAAGACTAAGAAGGTTAACCGTGCGAAATTGACCATTGTCTACGCGTCTGTAAGTGAAATTGCCCAGACGCGCCGCGCTCGTGAGAACATTTCGCGTCAGAGCAGCTTGTTCTACGTTTCTAGTTTCTTCGTAGTAGGTATAGAAGAAGAGCTTTCCTTTCTGAGTCAGCATGGGGCCGCCCTCACCGAAGCGGGGAAGGGCAAATGGCCCGCTGGCGTTGAAACCGAATTGATTGCGTATCAGCTTCTCTTTTGGTAGCCCTACACGATTGTTGAAGAACGAGTTCGCATCCAGGAAGTCGTTTCGGTGATACTCAAACAAGCTGCCGTGGAATTCTTTAGATCCTCGTGGAGTCACCAGTTTGATCTGCGCGGCTCCTGTGCCATCAGCGGCCCCTGCATTCTGGGTAATAATGGTGAACTCTCCGACGCCTGCTACGCTGGGTCCCGCCTGAGCAAACAGACTGCTGCTGGTGTTACCTCTCAAATAGGGTTCCTGAACGTTGATGCCGTCCCATGTGATGTTGTTGTAACTGCCCCGCATTCCGTTGATCGTAGCGTTTCTTGTACTTCCGATTGTCGCAACACCAGCCTGGAGAAGCGCGAGTTGAACAGGGTTCCGGCCGTTGAGCGGCAGGTCATTGATCTGCTTTTCAAAAACGGTGGTAGCGATTTCGCCATTCTCGGTATTAATTAGTGACTGAGAATCAGAAGCTGTCGTAAGCACCACTTCAGACACCACGCCCGCCTCCAATTGCAGATGAACCGTCGCG
>JBKPQV010000616.1:0-11772 GCA_046734235.1 Acidobacteriota bacterium | reverse complement strand
CCTCAAAAACATGAGTTTGTGCGGTGCCCAAAATTCTACATCAACCTGATCTCTGCGTCTCTGGGTAGCGAATGCTCAACTTCTTGTTTTTCTAGCACGTTTCTCCTGTCCTCAAAGGACAAAAGTTAGTAGCCGGGGGCGAGCGGCTTTGCGCGAAGCCCCCGGACAAAGGCAAGGATCGGTAGGACCCTGAAAGGGTCGAACAAACATGGGTTTGACCCTTTCAGGGTCTAATCAAAACCGGGCTCTTTTCCGAGGGCTTCGTCCCGATAAGTCGGGACTCGCCCTCGGCTATTAACTTACATCCTTTCAGGATGATTTGGTTGCGGCCCAAGCCGCGCTGCGTAAATTCGGACACCGTCTCTTCCGCCGGTGGGATTTCGCTTTTTGTTCAAAGGCTTGGTAAGTTAGCGTCTGGATTGCTCTCAAATTTCGATGCACACTCTTGGGCTCATCTTAGGATTCGCACTAATAGGTGCAATTCTCTGGGACACGTTTGAGACGATCATTCTCCCACGCATAGTCACACGTCGCCTGCGCCTTACCGGCCTTATTTATCGCCTTACCTGGAAACCCTCTTCATTCATTGTTCGAAGGATCCACAATGCGCGGAAACGCGAGCAAATCCTAAGCATATTTGGACCGCTGTCCCTGTTTGGGCTCCTCGGAGTCTGGGCGAGCGTATTGATTGTTGGCTATGCACTCGTTTATTGGGGCAGCCATTCGCGCTTGGTGGCGGCGGGGGAACCTATAAGTTTTTGGACCTATCTCTACCTGAGTGGAGTGACCTTTTTTACGTTAGGCTATGGAGATGTTTCGCCGTCACTGCCCTTTGGTCGAGTGCTTGCCGTTATTGAAACTGCGAACGGCTTTGGCCTCTTTGCAGTTGTTATCAGCTACCTACCAGTTTTATACCAATCGTTTTCCAGGCGTGAAGCCAGCATTTCTCTGTTGGATGCTCGGGCTGGTTCACCCTCGAGCGCAGTTGAACTCTTGCGCCGTCATTCCTACAACGGGAACTTAGAGGAACTCCGAGTACTGCTAAGTGAATGGGAGCACTGGTCTGCCGATCTTCTCGAAAGCCATCTTTCGTATCCGGTGCTTTGTTATTTTCGTTCACAACACGACAATCAATCTTGGCTGCGCGCGGTCACGACCGTTCTGGATACTTGTGCTTTGGTGATGGTTGGTCTGAAAGATGGGCCTGCATGGCAAGCCAGGATGACGTTCGCGATGACTCGACATGCAGTTGTTGACATTGCGCAAGTGTTGAGGAAAAAGCCAAGCAAGGACGAGTTTTGTTTTAACCGACTTAATGACACTGACTTCCAAAGAGTTCGTCAGATTCTGGCTAATAATGGGATTGCGCTACCCACCGGTGACATTGATAAAAAGCTAAGAGAGTTGAGAGAGATGTACGAACCCTACGTCTTTGCGCTGTCTGATGAACTGCACATGCCGCTACCACCATGGATTCTTCCAGAACATGCTATAGACAATTGGAAAACTAGCGCCTGGGGACGAATTCAATAAACAATGAATGGGACACTACTAAGGACATTTCTATTTGTCGTTCTGCTAGTTGCATGCATTTTCATTCCCGGAAGACAAATCGACATGGCAACTCAAAACCAGACATCCACAAATCAATCGAGAAAGCGTGTGCGCGAACTAGGCATAAAAGTCGGCATATTACCGACCGGACAACTGAATGCCATCACTGATGTGACGGGAGTATTAGTTGGTCAGACAACATTAATCAAAGGCGACAATATTCGAACAGGGGTCACCGCAGTCCTCCCTCATGGCGGCAACCTCTTTCGCGAAAAAGTTCCAGGCGCAGTCTTCGTGGGAAATGGTTTTGGGAAACTGGCAGGATCGACTCAGGTCGACGAACTCGGCGAAATCGAAACACCAATACTCCTTACCTCAACATTAAATGTTCCGCGTGTTGCCGACGCCCTGATTGATTACATGCTAGCTCTTCCAGGGAATGAAGACGTGCAGTCCGTAAACCCTCTAGTTGCAGAAACCAATGACGGGTATCTGAATGATATTCGCAGTCGAAATGTCACTCGTGACGACGTCCTTGCGGCAATTAGGAATGCGAAGAGTGGGGTAGTGGAAGAGGGGTGTGTTGGTGCAGGAACAGGAACAGTCGCTTTTGGTTTCAAAGGTGGTATCGGAACAGCCTCTCGAAAACTGCCTCAAAACCTCGGTGGTTTCACAGTTGGGGCACTCGTGCAAACCAATTTTGGCGGAGTCTTAACCGTAAATGGTGCTCCAGTGGGTCTCGAACTCGACCGTTACTATCTCAAGGATGAGCTGTCGGCAACCAAGCAAGCATCTGTCAAAACAAAAAAAGAGAGTGATGCTGATGGCTCAGTGATCATCGTGATTGCGACAGATGCTCCGGTCGATGCAAGAAACCTCCGACGCATGGGAGCCCGGGCAATCATGGGGTTGGCCCGAACAGGAGCAGTGGGAACAAACGGCAGCGGAGATTATGCGATCGCGTTTTCAACCTCACCTGATGTTCGTTTGAGACAAGCAACCCCAGCTGAAAGAAACACTCCACGTAATCAAAAATCAGTCTCCAACGACGCGATCTCGCCCCTTTTCCTTGCAGTAATAGAAGCGACCGAGGAAGCTATCTACAATTCTCTATTCAAAGCTACAACTACTACCGGCAAGGGCCACACCGTTGAAGCCCTGCCGTTGGATCGGACCATCGAAATCGTACGCAAGCATGGATTGATTTCGACCAGCCAGTAATCTCTCTTTCACGACAAGTTCACGGTGGTCTAACCTTTTCATATTCTGCTAACAACTAGTTTGACACTCGGCATGCACGCTGCATAAAATCGCAAGCGGTCTAACCCCCCAAAGAATTACCCCCGCCGCCCCCTGGTCCTAATGAACCCAAGAGGAGCATATGAACGTGAAACTCAATGTTCGTGTCAATCGAAAGCGGCCGGAGTCTATGACCAGACAGATCCGCGAACAGCTTAACGACTTGATTGATGCTGGTGAGATAGTTGCAGGCAGTTTGCTTCCGAGTGAACGTGAACTAGCCAATTCCTTGAAAGTTGCGCGAAACGTGGTGCGAGGCGCTTATGAGCAGTTGATGGACGCCGGTAAGTTGCGCAGCGAAGGACGCAAGGGAAGATCAGTCAAATCGGGTGGTAAGAAAAGAAAATCGACTGCCAAGGCTTCAAAGACGAGCAAAGCACGCAAGAAGTAATGCGACTCCGCGTGCTTTATTGGCGCTCCGGCAAACGTTTTGTGAGCTTCTCACTCTCGTGTGATCGCCCCCTCACGACCGAGTGAGAGGATCTCATCTCTAATTACATTTCGTTCTGCTAACAGTCGTACAAAAAAGCGCCTCCTCATCAAAAAGAAAAGCAACACCCGAAGCCCGCCAAGCGATTTGTCGAGTTCCTCAAAGAACAATATGGCTACGTAACCACACAGCGGGATCACCACCAAGGCAGTGAGTCCGCCTATCCAACCGAGCGAAACATATGCAGCAATCGCGACAACCAACCACGTCAGAGGAAACAACAACATTGCCGAGATGATCTTGATGGTAGATATCACGTCCTCGGAGTTTTGGGACAGTTTCGTTGCCAGGAAACCACCAAGTTTGTAAGCCGGGAAATGAACTAGAGTACCCAGCATTGCCGGGCCTAACATCAAAAGAAACATTACTAACCGCTGCAATATTCTCCAGAATACATGAACGGTCGAAGAGGGCGCCGACAACTCTACTGGATCAACTCCAGCCTGATTGAGTTCTTCTTCGAATCTAATCATTCTTACTTCGAGGCGACGAAGTCTTTCAGGCTGACTCTTCTCCAATAAGCCATAGGCCTTTATGAACCGCTGCTGAAGTTGGAGTTCATCAGTCAAGCTATCGTTATCGTCCCGCTGGATAGACGATGAGAATATCCGTTCAGCTCTCGAAATTGTTTGCAGTGCTTCTTTCTCTTCGGCGTCGAGTATCACTGCGCGCAGGGCTGCTTCAATCTGACTCGACAGTTCGCGAACCGCATCACGCGGAGGGTTACCATCTGGCTCGAGAGCAACCGGCTCCACAGCGATCGGCTCACCGAAATACAATAATGCGGAACTTCGAAAACTGGTCTTGGATGTGTAGTAGAGTCCGGCAGGAACGATTTTCAGACCGCTTACTTCACCCGTTGCCACTGCTGCCAGGGAGATTCTTGCGGCACCAGTTTTGATGGGTTTCAACCCCGGGTCGTTATGTGAAACCCCCTCCGGACAAATCCCAATGGTTCCGCCACTTGAAAGAAGTTTGCGCGCGGCGACAAACGTTTCCTGGTTCTTGGAAACATCTTCGCCTTCGTCCTGGCGTCGATAAACCGGTAGGGAGTCGAGCTCGCGAACGAAGTAACCAATTACGGGCATTCGGAACAAAGGCGCCTTTGCCAGAAACGAGACTTGACGAGGTGCAAGACAGAGTAAGAACACCGGGTCGACAAGCGCATTTGGGTGATTGAGAACAAATATAACGGGCGACTCGCGAGGAACATGCTCAAGCCCGGTGACTTCGATGTGTTTGAAGTAGATTCTGAGCGCCAGTCTGACGAGCGCAACTATGATTCTTCGGATCATAGGCTTTAGGCGTCGAGAGTATCATAGGGCTCGTCGATTTAAGATTTAAGATTTCAGAGTTCAGATTGCCACTCACGATACCTAAAGGGGCATTTTCGAAGGCATGATTTTGGTTGGATAAACGCCTAAGAAGGCTCAGGCTTGAAATCTGAAATCTGAAATTTGGAATCTGAAATCGAATGGTCCCGATTCCCCTTGACCAGGATTTTCTGTAATAATGAAATCGCTTTCCCAGACCGATTTTCAAATCCAATTTGTTGAGGAATTTCAATGAAGTTTTTTATTGTCCTGCTCTCTATTCTTCTGTTTTCGTCGGTTTCAATAGCGACCGCGCAGAATCGCACTTACACCATTGAAGATCTCTTAAAGGTGCGCCGGGTTGCCGATCCGCAGGTCTCGCCGGACAGTAGCCACGTAGCATTTGTGATTGGCGACGTGAACTATGAAGCCAATCGAGTAGTGAATCAGATCTACGTGGCACCAATTAACGGCGGCCATGCGAAACAACTAACAAACGGCTCCAGTTCATCTAGTGCCCCACGTTGGTCACCCGATGGTAAGAAGATCGCCTTCGTTACGGGTAGTCAAATCTGGACAATGGATCGGGATGGCAACGACAAGGAGCAGGTTACGAAAATCTCTACAGGGGCGGCTGCACCAGTGTGGTCTCCTGACAGTAAATGGATCGCTTTCACTTCAGAAGTTTATCCAGATTGCACCGACGACGACTGCAACAAGCGAAAAGATGAGCAGGCGGAGGCAAACAAAGTAAAGGCACACATAACCACGCGCCTTCTCTTTAAACACTGGGACGAGTGGCGCGATGTAAAACGTACTCACGTTTTTGTTGTGGAAAGTAAAGGCGGATCGGCGCGCGATCTCACTCCGGGTGATTTTGATTCACCACCCTACGCTGCTGCGAGTGGCGTCGATTTCGCATTTTCTCCTGACAGTAAAGAGATCGCCTACTTGCGCAATCCCGACAAGGTGGAAGCAATCTCAACTAACAGCGATATCTTCGTGATGCCGATCGCTGGCGGACAAGCTAAGAACATTACTTCCAACAATCGAGGATACGACGCTAGTCCAATCTACACAGCAGATGGTCGATTCATCGTCTATCGATCACAAGCAACCGCTGGTTTCGAAGCAGATCGTTGGCGGCTTATGTCTTACAACCGTGCGAGCGGCCTCAGCGTGGAAATCACGAAAGGGTTTGATGAGCAAGTTGAAGAAGTAGCACTTTCACCTGATGGCAAATCTGTTTACTTCACGGCCGGCCAAAGAGGAAAAGCACCTATTTTCCGTGTGCCTCTGTCTGGCGGTGCGCCGCAAAGAATTCTGCCTGGAGTTTTTGCGAGTGGATTAAGAATCACGGCTGATGGTAAGAAGTTGGTTTTCTCGAGTAGTTCGATTGCCTCACCAGCAGAGATTTACACTGCAAATTCTGACGGTTCAACAATCAACGCCATTAGTTCTGCTAACGTCCAGTTGATGACTGCGGCAAGTCTCAAGAAAGCTGAAGAGATCGAATGGACAGGAGCACTGGGGAGAAAAATTCACGGCTTCGTAGTAAAGCCGAATAATTTCGATGCAAACAAAAAATATCCTTTAGTTGTCTTGATCCATGGTGGTCCACAGAGCGCCTGGAACGACAACTGGGGTTATCGTTGGAATCCGCAAGTATTTGCTAACGCAGGCTACGTTGTGTTCACGCCAAACCCGCGCGGCTCAACGGGCTACGGTCAACAGTTTGTTAACGAGATCAGCGCCGACTGGGGCGGTAAGGCTTATGTAGACATTATGAATGGCGTTGCTGACGTGCTGCGTCGTAGTCCTTACATTGATCGCAATCGTATTGGTGCTGCCGGCGCGAGCTACGGCGGTTACATGATCAACTGGATCGAGGGTCACAATAATGATCCTCGTTTTCAATTCAAAGTTCTGGTCTCTCACGATGGTGTTTACAACCTGACGAGCATGTATGGTGCTACCGAGGAACTTTGGTTTCCTGAGTGGGAATTCAAAGGAACTCCGTGGACCAATCCAGCAATGTACGAACGTTGGTCGCCGCATAAGTTTGTCAACAACTTCAAGACACCTATTCTTGTGATTCACAGTGATCTGGATTATCGCGTTCCTGTAGGCGAAGGAATGCAGTTGTTTACTGCAGTGCAACGGAAAGGGATTGATTCAAAGTTCCTGAGCTTTCCTGACGAAGGACATTGGGTTTTGAAACCTCAAAACTCGAACCTCTGGTATCACACTGTGTTGGATTGGTTGGATAAGTATTTGCAGGAGACACCAGTTTCGGTGCGTTGATAGGACCTATAGGACAAATAGAACCTATAGGGTTCATTAGGATCAGCTCCAATAGTGATAGATCGCCTATCAATCCGACAGCGGCCCGAGGGCCAACCAGTCATGCATCAGAAGTGGGGAAAGCTTCTGTTCATGCACTGGCGGATCGAGCCCGAGCTGATGAGACCATTCATTCCCGAAGGTCTCGAAATCGATACTTTTGATGGTTCGGCATGGATTGCAATCGTCCCGTTTACAATGTGGGACATTCGCGCATTTCCACCGTATGTCCCAGCGATGCCGGGATTAAATGCGATGCACGAACTGAACGTGCGCACCTACGTTTATTTCAACGGCACGCCGGGTGTTTGGTTCTTCTCTCTCGACTGCAATAATGCCGCTGCCGTCTTCGGGGCAAGGAAGTTTTATTACTTGCCTTACTACAATGCTGAACTTGATCTTGAGCAAGTTAACGCGACAATCAACTATTCAAATCAGCGAACAGACGAGCCAGCGGCAAGCTTTCAGGCAACCTGGAACATTGGTTCACCGCTGCCTAGGTCGGAACCTGGCTCTCTCGAATTCTTTTTGACTGAACGTTACTGTCTGTTCAGTCACCACAAAGGGGACCTGTATCGTTCGCAGATTCATCATCAACCCTGGCCTCTCCAAACAGCTACGATCAAACAGCATTCTTCAACTATGATTGGAGTACTCGGCTTACCTGAACCATCCGATACACCACTCTTACACTATGCAGAGGAACTCGCAGTCGACATCTGGATGCTAGAGAAACTGTAGGACGCCCCTCTCGCCTTTAGTAACCCGCTTATTGTAAACACTGACGCCGGTCCTGGGAGCGCAGTCGTCCTCGCCTGCTTGCTTGTAAAGACGAACCTCGGATCGAAAGATTTATCATAACCTTTTCTTATCCAAGAGAGGTCAAGCTAAGGTAAGGCAGGCGGGCGAGGACGACCGCGCTCCCAGGACCAGCGTCAGTGTTTACAATAAGCGGGTTACTAAAGGCATGTAGGCAGGCTCACAGTAATAAGTCAATAACCAATGGGCGGTGATCTGATCTGATGCCTGGACCAAGTTTGATGCTGGACACTTTTACCTCATCGCTGACTAGACAATGATCAATTGGCAGGCGGAGGAAGGATGGAAGTGGCATGGGCCAGCTATTAACTAACCCAAATCCTCTTCTTGCGTCCCGCAAACCTGAGGTCCGAACTAAATCAGTGAAGTATGGCGACCACATCGTCGTGTTCAGGTCACCAATGATGAATTTAGGACCACTAGTCGATCTCATAATCCTCGAGGCTGCTTTGAATTGACGATTCCGATTCGCAAACTTCGACGCGGTGATGGGAGTCGTCGGATGTAGCGATAAGACTGTTACCTCCTTATTATCCCCCACTTTAATCTTTGCCTTGATGGCAATGTGCGTCGACTCATCGAGAGTAAGCACCTCAAGATCATCAAACGCAAAACGACTAAACAACGCCATTCCCGAGCCTGCTGAGCCAGGCACGCTCTTAAAGTATGGATAGTCTTTCTCCAGACCTTGGAGTTGCTGGGCCCAATCATCTGTAATCTCTTGCAAAACTAATAAGTCGGCATTGCTTTGCTGTATCAGCCGCAGCGCACCCTCATAATTCCGGTTGTCTTTTAAGACATTTGCATGCAGTACACGAAAAGGCTGACCTGTACCAGTCCCAGAGTCCGGAGTCTGCCAATATGGAGCTAGATAGACTGCGTTCAAGATCGCACATAGAACCGCTACAGGGACAAACTTCCACGACTGATAGATGGTAAACACAAGCGCGCAAGCAACCGCTGTCAAGACATACTGCAGCCGGAAATGCGTAGTGAGTTCAAGAAATAAGTATTGCCCAAACTGGCTGACAAGCGTCAGAACCACCATGGCAGTTAGAGCAACGACTGCGAGCTTGTAGATGAGTTGTGAAGGAACAACCTCAAAAAGGGACATATGTTGTCTTATTCAGGTCGTTCTGGCGGGGGCACGACTGCAACGAAGTCTTCGACAAATCTGAGTGCGTAATTGTCGAGCAGTTCGTTGACTCGTTGGTGTTGTGGCGAGCTCACGATTAAACCAGCATGGTGGCGTTTCTTCACTCGATAAACTATTTCTTCATCCATGTAGGCGGATGTGTCAGGATTTTCCTGTTTCGCCAACGACAAGATAATGCCTGCGTACTCCTTACGAAGAGGTTTGATTGTTCTTACGGGTGCGTGATCTACCATTTCGATCCTGGCCCACTCTCGCCAGAGATTCACTCCAGAAGCAGCTTCGAGAACGTCTGAAATGTACGCTCCGCCAACTCGTGCGGCAATCTCTAAGAAGTAGAACTTGCCATCGGCATCGCTTTTGATGAACTCTGCGTGCGTCGCGCCGTGAGGTAGACCAAGGGCTTTAACTAGTTTCTTATTTATCTCGACGAGCGTCTTCTGATCGTGGGATCCTTGAACTACAGTTCTGGAAATGTAAGCTCCTCCCTGATGAGCCACCTGCATTGGGGGACGTCCATATTGGTTTACTCCCGAAAACACGACGCGACCTCCATTCACGATCGAGTCGACATGAAAAACTTCTCCGGGAATGAATCGTGCTAACAGGTAATATGAAGCCCTTTCGCGGAGATTCTCGCGCTGGTTTAACTCTTCAATCGCAGCCCAGACTTCTTCTGAAGTCTCAACCTTTCGAATGCCGATAGCTGAAACATCGGAGCGCGGCTTAATGATCCATGGCGCAGGAACAGTTTCCATGAACGCCTTAATCTCGTCCGGGTTGATGAGTGCGACAAACTCAGGCACGGTGATGCCGCCTTTCTGACTGCGGACGGCCATTGAGAGTTTGTCGCGAAACACTTTAGCGTCGGAACTGCTAAGCCCTGGCAGGCAAAAATGTTCTCGCACCAAAGCTGCAACAACCACATCAAACTCTTCCAGCGCCACTACCTTATCAACTCTCATCTTTTTGGAAAGAAAGGCCACCAAATCAACAAAAAGAGCTGGACCAGCATCGTTAGGCACCGCTATCAAATCATCGAGTATGTCTCGCGGCCAATCTTCACCGAGCATCTTTTCTTTAGTGATCAAGACCACTTTGCAACCATTGGCCTTGCACTCGCGCATGAAATCCACCCCCTTGAAATAGGTTGCAATGCAAATGAGATTGAGAGGCCCTTTACTAGTGTCGGTCATCCGCTTCCCTTTTAGAACAGGCTTCGATTAAGGCAGAACTCGGCGAATATAAACCCTTTTCAGAGTGGAGGTCACCCTGCTATGGTAGAAAAGCATTATTGGTCATTGGTGATTTTCCATTTATCATTTTCCATTTCCGAACGCTCCGCACAGCCAAGGTGTCCGATATGCTTCGGCTTGTCGGCTTCCTACAACCAGGCCAGCGGAACTTTTGTACCTACCGACAAGCTGAAGCATATCGGACACCTTGGCTGCGCGGAGCGTCCGGAAATGGAAAATGTCAAATGGAAAATGACCAATGATAAATAGTTCGTTCCAAACCTGGTAAGAGAATAACCCCAAAGATGATAATAAAGAGCCCCTATCCAGACGTTAGTATTCCCGAAATTCCGCTATCACAGTTCGTTTTCGAAAAAGCAAAAACGCTTGGCGACAAACCTGCGCTCATCGAAGGTATAACTGGACGCACTATCACCTATGCTCAACTCGTCGACTCCATCCGTCGAGTCGCAGCAAATCTTACAGATCGTGGTTTCAAACAAGGCGAGGTTTTTGGGATCCTCAGTCCAAACATTCCTGAATACGCGATCATGTTTCATGCGGTAGCGACGCTTGGCGGGGTCGCTACTACGATCAATCCCCTCTACACAGATCGTGAAATCGAACATCAACTACGCGATTCAAAAGCGCGTTTTCTGGTTACCGTACCAAGCTGTGTTGGCAAAGCGAGTGAAGCTGCTAAGAAAGCAGGCATTGATGAACTGTTCGTCTTTGGCGAAGCAGATGGTGCGACATCGTTTGATTCATTGTTAGTTGAGAACGATCGGCCCCTGCCACAAATTGACATCGACGTTCGCCATGATCTGGTAGCCCTTCCTTATTCGAGTGGCACCACGGGATTGGCAAAAGGCGTGATGCTAACTCATCACAACCTCGTCTCCAATCTCAAGCAGATGGAAAGTCTCGACTATTTCTTTGAGAATGACACACTGATTTGCGTGTTGCCGCTCTTTCATATCTATGGGCTAATGGTTGTGTTGAATATGGGACTCTATACAGGCTCAACCATAATTACACTTCCAAGGTTTGAACTCGAAACATTCTTGCAGACGGCCCAGCGATACGAAATCACGCTTGTACACCTGGTGCCACCGGTGATTCTCAGCTTGAGCAAGAATCCGATCGTGGACAAGTACAAACTGCCAAAACTCAAAACTATTTTCTCGGGTGCGGCACCGCTGGGTGTGGAACTCACCGAGGCCTGCATGAAACGAATGCGCTGTCAGGTTCGACAAGGTTATGGCATGACCGAAACCAGTCCAGTAACACACTCGAGCCCAGCCAACCCGAGCCAAGTCAAATTTGGTTCGGTTGGAGTTCCAGCACCTATGACCGAGTGCAAGATCGCCGATGTGGAAACAGGTGTGGCACTAGGTCCGGGAGAGAAAGGCGAGGTTTGTGTCCGCGGTCCGCAAATCATGAAGGGTTATTTGAACAATCCAGATGCAACCGCAAATACGATCGACGCTGAGGGCTGGCTACATACTGGCGACATTGGACTAGTGGATGAGGATGGGCATTTCTTTATTGTTGACCGTTTGAAGG
>JBKPQV010000615.1:0-3567 GCA_046734235.1 Acidobacteriota bacterium | reverse complement strand
TCGGCGGCTCCAGCTTTAGCGACTCTTTCAAAGCTTCAATAGCAACTTCGAGTTGTAGATCGTCGGGTTCCTTGGTTGTCAGGTTCTGTAGCCACACACCCGGTTTTGTCATGAACTTAAAGAACCAGCCGCCCTCTTTTCTGGCAGACAAACGAATGATCTCGTAAGAGAGTCCAGCAACCACTGGAATCAACAAGATGCGAATCAGAAAGTTGAACAGCAACGAGTCAAATTTGATTGTGGAGAAGAGAACAATGGCCACGATCATTACGACCATCAAAAAACTTGTACCGCATCGCGGATGCTGACGAGGCTGTGGTCGTGCGTTTTCAACCGTCAACGGTAGCCCAGCTTCCCACGTAAACACCGTTTTGTGTTCAGCTCCATGGTATTGGAAGACGCGCCTGATATCTTTCAAGAGTGAGAAACTAAAGATCATGATCAAAAAGAAGGACATTCGAATCATTCCATCGATCAAGTTGAACGCTACAGAGGGACGGACTGGATGAAGATAAGCACGCACCGTCTGCCAGGCGTTTACGTACCATGCTTGCTCAGTCGCACTCGTGCCATTTTCTGTTGTGGCCGTTGCTGAAGTGGCTGTGTTGTTAGTAGTTGATGTTGCTGCGGGAACTGCCCAGCCTGCGCCTATAAAAAGAGCGTTGGTCAATAGCAATGGCGCGGCTACGAAAAGCAGGACGTTAAAGATCAGTGCAAAAATTATTGACCCAACGGCCGCAGTCGTCGCGCCCTTTTTAAGTTCATCCCTGGGTCTTGGTTGAGTTGGGACTGGAAACAATCCAGGGACGGCACCCGTTAGACCGGCAAAGTCACCTTCACCTTCAATGATAGCTGGTGTTAAAGCGACTTCGATTTCCTTTGCTTCCTCAGCCTCGACAAAAGCTTCACTGGCCGAATAGTTAAGAGCCTTTATGCCCAGACCCATCGATTGCACTAGCACGGCTCCGCCTCGCAATACGGGTAACTTCAGGAGTGGGAACTTATCACTCCACTTTGGCAGGCGTGCGGCAGTATTGACGATAGTGCCATCGGCTTTGCGAACTGCGATCGCATAGGCGTTTGGAGTGCGCATCATCACGCCCTCGATTACGGCCTGACCGCCAACAATCAAATCTCTTTCAGGTGTGCTCATATTAGTAAATGACCCGCCTAACTACTCTTGTCGTTGTCAAATTAACCAACCCAAGAATAACAAACTTTACAAACACCAACGCCGGCATTTGAAATCGTTGATCGCAGTGAAAATTGCAAAATTGCACTCGTAGCGACCGACGATTAGGATGCCGGCGTTCAAAGTTTTGTTTGGCTAGTGTCTAGTCTGTAACATTCCTCAAAAGAAAGCGCCTTATGCGGTGGTTGAGCTCTCAGCAGCAGGTTTCTTCCCATAGCGCTTGTTGAATCGGTCAACGCGCCCTGCCGTATCTACAAGTTTCTGCTTGCCCGTAAAGAAAGGGTGACAAGCCGAACAAATTTCCACGTGCAGATCGCCCTTTTTAGTGGAGCGAGTCTTAAATGTCTCGCCACAAGCACAAATCACGTTAATTTCGGTGTATTCAGGATGAATTCCAGGTTTCATTACTTCTTCTCTCGTCTCTATAGACGGCACACAGGCCGTAAATTCAAACAGGTTATGATAAATGTCTACCCTTGGAATCGTCAAGTTTGAGGGGCGGGGTTGTAGCAATGCGGGACACGGCCCAGCGGGTATTTAGTACTTTGTTCTTTGTACTTTGTTCTTTGTGCTTTCACTCATCCAGAGACGAAAGCTCAAAGTACAAAGAACAAAGTACAAAGAACAAGAAGAACGCCTAAAACCCTTTTCCTTTGACTCACTTGAGTGGTCAGAACAAGTCTGTTGACACGATCTAAATCGCGTGTTTAAATCGATTTTCGCCGTCCTTCTGTACTTTTTAGTAACACCAAGCAGCATCATTGAGCGTGGATATTTGCGCGGTCGTTGTATCAAGCCCCGACAAGTAACGCGAGCGCAATTGTAGTGTAGTGTAAGTCTAGACAACCCTCAGGTTATCTATGGCAGAAGACACGAAGCAGCCTGGTCCTGAAGAACCCAAGACGCCGGACGCGTCCGCTCCTGACACGTCCGGCGCCGACCCTTCCTCATCTCAAGCATCCAGTGCAGACGCAGAAAAGGCCGCGATCGTCGAACAGGCGAAATCACGCGTTGCGGCAGCTAAAGA
The DNA here is from genome assembly GCA_046734235.1 of Acidobacteriota bacterium. GTDB lineage: Bacteria > Acidobacteriota > Blastocatellia > Pyrinomonadales > Pyrinomonadaceae > PSRF01. The sequence continues at coordinate 1,348 of JBKPQV010000615.1, read as the reverse complement.
AGGCCTAAGCGGTGACGCTACTGCCGGCACACCCAAACCTCCTGTAAAGAAGAAGGACGAAGGCCCGAAACCGACCGACGCCAGCTCGCATCCTCTAGTCAAAAAGCTCAAAGACAAATTCGGAGCGAGCATCGGTGAGGCATCCGAATTCATCGGACAGCTCTCTATTAATGTAGTGGGCGAACAAATTGTCGCTATCTGCAACTTTCTGAAGGACGACGAAAAGGAAGCGTTCGACTATTTGTCAGATATGACCTGTGTTCACTATCCGGAGCGGAAGGCGGCACCGTTTGACCTCGTCTACAACCTTTATTCGATTTCTGCGAACGAACGAGTAAGACTAAAGGTGCAGTCCAGTGAGGAAGGGGTTGAAAGTGTTACGAGTGTCTGGCCAGCCGCCAACTGGCTTGAACGTGAAGTTTTTGATCTGTTTGGTGTTCGCTTCAGCAATCACCCCGATCTGCGACGGCTTTTATTGCCGCCGGATTGGGAGGGATATCCTTTGCGAAAGGATTACCCACTAGAGTTCATTGAGAATGCGTGGACCGAAAAACATTTGCCTGTTCAGGATGCGGTGCAAGTTGAGCAAACTCAACAACGCCGCGCCTACGGTTTGGAGATTCTCTCTGTCCCAGAAGAGCGAATGATGAGAGAAATCTTTCGCGGTGGTAAGGAAGTAATGAGCAAGGATAAATAGGTCATAGGTCCCATGGTCTAATTAGTCCTATTCTTTCCTATGACACCAAAAGAAATCGCTGCCCATTATGACGCAAAGATCTTCGACTCGCCCGATGCGGCGAAAGTAGCAGGGTTTGTTCTGGGGGAAACTGCTGCTCCTCGAAATGTTTGGAACAAAGCGAGTGCTGCCAGTGCGATCGTACTTAAGCTTGTTGATAAGAGAGCCAGTGGAGAAGCCGACGAAATTGGTTTGGTAATCGAACCCTGGAGTGTGACTGGTTGTTACAAGCCGCAAACCAGCGAGACGCCAGCAGCCTGAAATTAATTAGCAGGGTTTTATGCACCAGGTAGAAATAGCAACCACCAAGGAAACGTTACTCGACAGCCCAGAGATGGTGCTGAATATGGGACCGCAGCACCCATCCACACATGGTGTGTTGCGTGTGGTCCTTCGGCTCGACGGTGAGACGGTAATCGATCTCGATTGCGACATTGGCTATCTCCATCGAGGTATGGAAAAGATTGCCGAGAATCGCATGTACACGATGATTGCTCCCTATTGGGATCGACTCGATTACATTGCGGCAGTTTCGAATGGTCTTGTCTGGGTAGAAACAGTCGAACAGATGATGAGGCTCGACGTCCCACCACGGGCTCATTATTTACGCAC